>JBBPZF010000318.1:0-2243 GCA_038199105.1 Chitinophagales bacterium
AAAAAAACTTATTCGTAATGTGATTGCAAGCGTATTCTAAAGCTATCTATTATTTTATAAAAAACAAGCGGTGATTTCTTTTAAAATTTAAATGACTGCCACGCAAACGTTTGCAACATCTACGCAAACGTTTGCTTAAAATTTCTTTATTTTTCGTGGCCTGCTACAAACAGCGCAAGATATTTACTAACGTTATTACGACTTATATCCATACACCGGGGTATCTCCCTGATAACAATACCATCGGATTTGAGTTGAAGAATTTGTTTTAATTGTTCCATTACTACTGGCTTTTGTGACATGCTCCCTTTTTTAATTAAGGAGCAAAAAAATATCATTAAAGCCCCAACAACCATCGCCAAGGGTGAGTCAACATGCAGGAATGGAAGCTTGAATACCCAAATATTTATTCGACTCTAAAGATGGGGCAACATGTAGGAAAAAACCGAACCAGGAAAAAAATTTAAGGGTGAAGTTGAATTGATTTACAAAACAAAAATCAAAGCTTCTGACAGAGTAAAACTAAGTACTTCTAAAGACGCGGCAGATCTTTTAAGAAAAACATGGGATGAAAATAAAATTGATTTTGTAGAACAATTCAAAGTGCTGTTATTGACAAGGGCCAATAAAGTAACAGACATTTTTGAAGCATCTAGCGGAGGAGTTACCGGTACTGTGGTTGATCCGAAAATAATATTTGTTGCAGCGACTAAAAGCAAATGCATGCGATATATTTATTAGCCATTATGCAAAGTAAATGTTTATGTAAAGTAGTTTAGTTAATGCGTTCTTACTCATGGGAAATGCAAGAAGTTATTTTGCATAATATTACGGTGTCATTATTGAATTTGGGTAAACAATCATTTTATTTAGTGAAATAATTCACACGTTAAAATGATTATTATGAACAAACAAATCCAGGATTTTAATGCACTGATTCAAATGCGGCTGATTATCTGGAATCAAAAACTTGGATATACATCGCATAGCCTCAAAAGCTATGCATTACTATAAGCCGGAAGTCAATCTGATTTATATACGCGATATATTGGAACATGTCTCTATCCAACCACAGAAATTTATGCAAAGGCAGACTCTAAATAGAAGCGTAAAGCACAGCCAAATCATCCCACCGGAAATTTGCAACCCAGCGGTGCTGATCAGGAGATTACCCGGAAGATTAAATTAGCAGGTCAATTCCTTGACATTAAGTTATTCGATCACATAATTGTAAGTATCTACGTCGGCCAAAAGGGTAGCATTTTCGCGCTTAATAATTCCTGCATCAATTGCATCATTAAAAATTGTTCGTAAGCTTCGGACATAAATACTGATCGTTGTTTTTGATACATTTCTACCCAGTAGCCATTGTTCATATTCGTTGAGATAATTAACCGTAAGTTCTTCAAAGCAAACATCGCCGCGAAATTTCATTAAAGATTTATAAGAGCAGTGCATACAAACGGCCGAGCCAATTCTTCCCTCTTTCAACCTGGCTTTGATAAAGGAAAAAAAGAAAGTTGATACACCGCCCACCTTGGAATGATCGTCGCGGAAGATGGAAAAACGATTATAAAAGGGAGAGTAGTCAAATTGCTCTGGTGCTAGCAACTGAGGTTCAGGTTTTAACTTGCGGCTTTTGAATGATGAGGAACCTCTCACAAACTTCTTCTCAAAACTTGCAAACGTAAACGGTTTCAAATTGGCTGATGCATTTTCGGCATTTCTCTTGATCTCCCTTAGACTTTGTTTTAACAACTGTAAAGTTGCATTAAGCCGGGAGGCAGAAAGCTTTGCATAATTTTCTTCAGAAAGGTGATAGATTGTTTGATAGTATTCACTCACCCGTTCAAATGTTACCCGCAACTTTATAGGGTAGATGTTTGTTTTTTTCTTGATCCTGCGGGTATCAAGAATGATTGCAATTGATATGGACATAACTGATAGTTTACATACTCACTAAGACTTCCCTTCAAAAATTTGCAAACAAACTGCAGTTAAAAACGAATAACCTGATATTATCAAAGGTGGAAAATATTTTCTAATATATTCTACGTCAACCTATTACGTAAAGTTAGCGATAGTTGGGATAAAGTAGGTAAGGGCTAATTAATATTTTGATGTGCTATGAGTAATAGCGAGCTAATCTGTACATAAAGAAATCTTTGTCTCTCACGCCATAATTGGCTGCTATGAATCTTTGTATTTTACTATTGATAGCTTCGGCTTTTGCATTTGTTTTT
>JBBPZF010000319.1:0-5631 GCA_038199105.1 Chitinophagales bacterium
CCGCACCCCGGCCCTCTCCACGGGTGGAGAGGGGGAAGAAACAATATTTTTCAAACTTAAATAATAGAAATTTGGATTTTTCATCTGACAAAAATGCGCCGGTATATGTGGCGGGACATAATGGATTGGTAGGAAGCGCAATCCTGCGTTTATTAAAAGAAAAAGGCTTTACTAACCTTATCACGAGGCGTTCATCGGAACTCGATCTTCGCGATTACGCGGCAGTTAAAGATTTTTTTGCGCAGGAAAAACCCGCTTATGTTTTTCTCGCAGCTGCGAAAGTTGGGGGTATTATGGCCAATAACACCTATCCTGCGGAATTTATTTATGATAATCTTGCCATTCAAAACAATGTTATTCACCAGGCTTATGTAAATGGTGTTAAAAAATTATTGTTTCTCGGGAGCAGTTGCATCTATCCCAAAAATGCTGCGCAACCGATAAAGGAAGAATATCTTTTGTCCGGGTACCTTGAGCCAACCAACGAGCCTTATGCTATAGCAAAAATTGCCGGTATTGCTATGTGCCAGTCTTATCACCGGCAATATGGGGCAAATTTTATCAGCGCCATGCCTACCAACCTGTTTGGCAGGGGTGATAATTATGATCTCAACAAATCGCACGTGTTGCCCGCATTGATCCGTAAGTTCCATGAAGCAGGCATCAACGGTGAGAAAGAAGTTACCATCTGGGGAACAGGGAATCCGCGGCGTGAATTTTTGCATGTAGATGATGCAGCTTCGGCATGCTTCTTTTTAATGGAAAACTATGATGAACCAGGGATTGTAAACATCGGGACGGGCACGGATGTATCCATAGCCGAGCTGGCCCACACCATTCAGCAGATCACCGGCTATACAGGTGAACTGGTTTTTGATACGTCAAAGCCGGATGGCACTATGCGCAAGCTGCTTGATGTAAGTAAAATCAATAGTCTCGGCTGGCATTCTTCCATAAACATTGAAGAGGGCATCAGCATAACGTATAAAGATTTTGTTGAGCATTACAGAAAGTATGCGACCGTTCAAAAACCTGTGACAAGTTCTTAATTCTTAACTCTTAATTTTTAATTCTTCACAATCCTTGGCTGTTCTTTTTCTTACTTTAAAAACTTTTTCAGCAGCCGGCGGCGTGGAGAAAGTAGGACGTGTGGCCGGGAAAGCTGTTTATGAATATGCAGCCGGTAAAGAGGATGCGTGGTTTTACAGCATGTACGATTCCCCTGAAGTAACCACCGAACCTTATCTTCCCGCAAAATTTTTCAAAGGATTTAACGGCAATAAAATTTTATTCACGCTGGCAAGTATCCGGAAGGGATTCAGCAGTAACATAATTGTACTTACGCATGTAAAGCTTTGGCTTCCCGCTTACATTGTAAAAAAGATATTCAGAAAGACCAGGCTCGTATTAATCGCTCATGGCATAGAAGTTTGGGAACCGTTGCCCCCGTTTGCAACAAGAATGCTTAAAGCGTGCGATGTTATTTTACCGGTAAGCCGTTTTACAAAAGAAAGAATGAAAACGCTTTTCGACATTCCTGAAAGCCAATTCAGCGTCTTAAACAATTGCCTCGACCCTTATTTACCAAAGCCGGTGGATGAAAGCAACCGGCATGCGTGCCGCGAAAAGTACGGGATTGATAAAGGTGATATTGTATTAATGACATTAACGCGGCTGACGATCCTCGAGAAAAATAAAGGATACGATAAAATACTTAACGCGATGCAAACATTGCAGCCGGCGTTTCCAAATTTAAAATACCTGTTTGTTGGTAAATATGATGTTGCAGAAAAAGAAAGGCTCGAAAAACTGATAGACCAACTTGGTTTAAAAGGCAAGGTTGTTTTTACCGGCTTTGTTCCTGATGAAGAGCTGGCGGAGCATTATAATATTTGCGACGTTTATGTGATGCCAAGTGAGAAAGAAGGGTTTGGCATTTCTTTTATAGAAGCGTTGTATTATGGCAAGCCGGTTATAGCAGGTAACAGGGATGGCACTGTTGATGCTTTATTAGGCGGGCGGTTGGGTTTGCTCGTGGATCCCAGGAGCCAGGAGGAGATCACTAACGCTATTGAAAAAGTGATCCGCAATGTAGCTGCGTTTGCTCCTGACCGTGAGTTATTGATGGAGCATTTTAGTTATGAAGTTTACAGGGAGAGATGGCGGGAGGTGCTTGGTGGGTGACTAGAGGTATTCCGTGGGTTTATCTTTTCGCCGCGCCTGATAGTTTCGGAGATTTCTCCTTCGTGCCAATGACGATGAGTAATGAAACCGGTCTTCCGGGTTTTTTCGTGGTGTATAATAGTTACAGGGATTTCTTCTATCGTAGAAATGAAGAACAGCTTACGATGACTTTACCATATAATTCATTCAAATGAATATACAGATGAATATACAGAAAAATAATATCGTTGGCCTCATACCCGCAGCCGGCAGAGGCTCGCGGCTGGCCCCATTCCCTTGCCCGAAAGAATTGTTCCCGGTGGGGTACCAGGATTATATGGTGAAGGGCTTAAACCAACGCCGGCCCAAAGTGATCAGCCAGTATTTGATCGAGCACATCATACAGGCAGGCGCAAGCCGTATAGCCGTAATCGTTAGTGAAGGCAAGGGAGACATTATGAAGTATTATGGTGATGGCTCAAGGTTTGGCACTGACATCATTTACCTCTACCAGGAAGAGCCAAAGGGAATGCCGGAAGCGCTTGCGCTTGCGCAAAACTGGATAAGCGATGCGACAGTAATTTTTGGTATGCCGGACACCATTATTGAGCCTGCGTTCGCCTTTGACGATCTCTTGTCTTTTCATCGTAAATGCAATGCTGACCTTACCTTAGGGCTTTTTAAAACAGATACTCCATCCAAGTTTGGGCTTGTTGCTACTGATGAGGATAACAATGTTTTATATACCATTGATAAGCCCGCCACCACCGACCTTATACACATGTGGGGCTGTGCCTGCTGGTCACCGGCATTTACTAACCTTATTACGGAACATATTGCTTCTAATAAAAACAATAATAAAGAGAACGTGCTGGGCGATGTTTTCAATCTTGCCATTGAAAGGAAGATGATCGTGAAAGGGCTGGAACTTGTGGACGGGCAATATATTGATATTGGAACGAGTGATGAGTTGGATCTGGCGTTGAAGAAGTTTCATTTGTAGGCACAAGGTCATCCGACCTCGCCCGCCTCACAACCTCACCCCAACCCCTCTCCGCGGGCGGAGAGGGACAAGATCTGGAACAGCTCTTTGTAAAAAGCAGGGAGATGTAAAGGACAGTAACAATAATTTTGAGTTTATACAAGTTTGCGATAATTGGTTGGGGAAGGATTGCACAACCTCACCCCAACCCCTCTCCGCGGGCGGAGAGGGACAAGATATGGAACAGCTCTCTGTAAAAAGCAGGGAGATGTAAAGGACAGTAATAATAATTTTGAGTTTATACAAGTTTGCGATGATTGGTTGTGGCAGGATTGCACAAAGGCATGCTGAGCAGATTGCAAGGATAGGGAAGCTTGTTGGGGTTTGTGATGTGATAACTGCGAACGTTGATGCGTTTGTGAACCAATATGATGCAAGGGCTTTTTATAATATTGATGATCTTTTGTCTTCTTCGCTTGAATTTGATATTGCTGTTATCTGTACACCGAACGGATTACATGCGGAGCATAGCATAACTTGCTTACGTGTAGGGCTACATGTAATTTGTGAGAAGCCGATGGCACTAACTGTGCAGGACTGTACGAAAATGATTGATGCAGCCGAAACGGCGGGTAAAAAATTGTTCATAGTAAAACAAAATCGTTTTAATCCGCCGGTGGCGGCACTCAAGGAAAAATTAGATCAACATGCTTTGGGAAGAATATTCAGTATGCAACTGAATTGTTTTTGGAACAGGAGCGAAGCCTATTATAAAGATGAATGGCGCGGCACTATGGCGCTTGATGGAGGCACATTGTTTACACAATTCAGCCATTTTATTGATCTTATGTATTGGATGCTGGGTGAGGTAAAAGAAGTAAAGGCTTTTATGCACAATTATAACCACAAGGGCGTTATTGAATTTGAGGATACGGGTGTCGCGATTCTAACATTTGAAAGCGGCGTTATTGGTTCTATCAATTTCACTGTAAATAGTTTTGAAAAAAATATGGAAGGTTCACTTACTTTATTCGGGGAAAAAGGGACCGTAAAGATCGGCGGACAGTACCTCAATGAACTGGAATACATTAGTGGTATTCAAATGAATGTTGACGCACCCGGTGCCCAGGCAAATGATTATGGCGGTTATACAGGCTCCATGAGCAATCACGATAAGGTCTATGATAATGTAATAGATGTATTGCAGAATAACGCCCCCGTAATAACGAATGCGGAAGAGGCCAGGAAAACGGTTGAGATCATCGAAAGAATTTATAAAGCAGGAAGAAACAGGGTTGATGATTGATAGGTAACAAAGGTAAATTGACCGAAAGGAATTCAATTTATAAACATCTAATTTTTGGCCGTACTTCGTGTGGGCGGTGGCGACACCGCCCACGGCGGCAAACTTTTCGCCGCCTTGGTTCTTGTCCCACGAACCAATAACATGAGTCTTCGCATCTTTCATGGTAACAAAACTTTCATAGTAAAAATATATGTGCCGCATCGCCGGAATAGTAAATAAAACTTTGCCTCACCCCAACCCCTCTCCACAAGTGGAGAGGGACACGATTTGTATAAGCTTGCATGTGTAGAATAGCCGGAATAGTAAATAAAACCTTGCCCTTGTTCCAAATTGAGGATATGGTGAAAAATATGTGCGACCTGCAGAAGCATGGCGGCCCGGATGATGAAGGATTGTATAGCTGCGGCGAAAGCAATTTAGTATTGGGCCACAGGCGGCTGGCATTTTTTGACCTTACTTCCGCGGGGCACCAGCCCATGGTGTACCAGGATCGTTATGTAATTTCTTTCAATGGTGAAATATATAATTTCCAGGAACTAAAAAATGAACTAACGCAGTTGGGTAAACGCTTTCAAACACATTCAGATACGGAGGTGATACTTGCCGCCTTTGCACAATGGAACACCCAAAGCTTTGCAAAGCTGTCCGGCATGTTTGCTTTTGCATTGTACGATACTGTCGAAAGAGACCTTTACCTCGTACGCGATGCTTCCGGTATAAAGCCGCTGTATTATTCTATGGCGGACGGCAACATAACCTTTGCCTCGGAGATACGTGCCTTTAATGCGGCAGGAGAAAAAAAGGAAAACAAGCAATGGCCGGTATTCCAATTAGCTTATGGTTTTATACCCGAGCCCGTTACCACTTTGCAAAATGTACAACCTTTGCATAAAGGCTGCTTCTATAAATTCAATCTTGCAAGCGGCGAAGCCGGGCTGCAATCGTTTACGCATTACAGTTATAGTGATACACTTCATGATCCGGTATTGTCCCGCGATGCCATCAGGGAGTCCATTCAAAAAGCCGTTGGAAGGCATTTGCTGTCAGATGCGCCCATCGGCGTATTCCTGAGTGGCGGGGTGGATTCGGGTATCCTCACTTCGCTTGCATCGGGTTATCGCAAGGAATATTTAACAACGCTGTCTCTTTATTTTAATGAAGAAGTGTTTTCAGAAAAGCA
>JBBPZF010000320.1:0-4806 GCA_038199105.1 Chitinophagales bacterium
CACGTGGCGACTTATTAGAGATTATGTTTGGCAAAGAAATCCTGCAGGCATTTCATGAATTTAAAACTATCTGGGATCCGCAATGGAAAATGAATCCCGGAAAAATTTTGGATACGTATGGGCAAACGAATGATCTTCGGACTGGAACAACTTATGATCCACCGAATGTGAAAACACACTTCCAGTTTCCTGATGAAAATTACAGCTTCGCTGTCGCTTCCAACAGGTGTGTAGGCGTAGGAAAATGCCGGCGGCACGAGGGCGGTACTATGTGCCCGAGCTACATGGTTACACACGAAGAAGAACACAGTACACGTGGCCGTTCGCGTATGTTGTTTGAAATGATGGAAGGCGATATATTAGAAGGTGGCTGGAGAAATAAAGAGGTTAAAGAATCGTTGGACCTGTGCCTTGCATGCAAAGGATGCAAAGCCGATTGCCCCGTGAATGTTGACATGGCGACCTATAAATCTGAATTCTTATCACATTATTATGAAGGAAGATTAAGGCCAAGAACTGCGTACGCATTTGGCTGGATCTATTGGTGGTCGCGGCTTGCATCGGTAATGCCGGGTATTGCAAATTTTGTAATGCATGCACCTGTGATAAGGAGTATCACAAAAGCAATTGCGGGTGTGGCTCCTCAACGAAAGATGCCAAAATTTGCAGAGATCACTTTTAAAGAGTGGTTTAGAAAAAGAAAAACAAAATATGGCGGCCAGGGAAAAGTGATTCTATGGGCAGATACATTTAATAATTTCTTTCTTCCGGAGACATTGGTTGCGGGAGTGGAAGTCTTGGAAGCTGCTGGATATAATGTGATTACTCCCAAACAATCTCTTTGCTGCGGAAGGCCGCTTTACGATTTCGGCATGCTAAACACAGCCAAAAAAATGCTGTTGCAAATTATGGATGTATTAAAGGATGAAATAATTGAGGGCATTCCCATCGTTGGCCTGGAACCCAGTTGTGTCGCTGTTTTCAGGGATGAACTGCATAATCTTTTTCCTCACAACGAAATGGCGTCCCGCTTACAAAAGCAAGTGTTTACCCTTGCAGAATTTCTTGAAAAGAAAGCTCCGGGTGTTAAATTTCCTCCATTGAAAAGAAAAGCGATCATACAAGGCCACTGCCATCACAAAGCAATTATGAAAATGGATAGCGAGCAAAAGCTTTTTAAAGAATCAGGGCTGGATTTTGAAATACTTGACTCCGGTTGTTGCGGCATGGCAGGATATTTTGGTTATGAAAAAGGAGATCATTATGATGTCTCAATCAAAGCAGGAGAGCGGGTTTTATTGCCTGCTGTAAGAAACGCCGGTAAGCAAACCATTGTAATTGCAGATGGCTTTAGTTGCCGTGAGCAGATAGAGCAGGAAACAGATCGTAAAGGTTTGCATCTTGCGCAGGTGCTGCAAATGGCCTTGAGAGAAAAAGATAGTCATTATCCTAATCCTTATCCGGAAAGAAAATATGTGGATGGCATGAAGCTGAAAGATAAAAGTAAAACGATCAGGAACTTAATTGGCCTTGCTTCTATCGCTATTGCTATCACGGCAATTGTTATTATAAAAAGAAAAAATAATAAGACGAAATGAAAAAAGATTTTTTAAATAAAACAGTTGTAATTACAGGCGCTTCTGCAGGGCTTGGAAGAGCGATGGTTCGTGAGTTTGCGAAACAAGGTGCTAATGTGGGTTTATTGGCAAGAGGCGAAGATGGATTGCATGCTGCAAAAAAAGAAGTGGAAGAACTGGGTGGAAAAGCGCTCGCTGTTCCCACTGATGTTGCTAACGCTGATGAAGTAGAAGAAGCTGCAAAGAAAATAGAACAGCATTTTGGAAGTATTGATATTTGGATCAATAATGCAATGGTGAGTGTATTTGGGCCTTTTAAAAAAATGGAAGCAAAAGATTTTGAACGTGTAACAGACGTCACTTATCTCGGGCAGGTCTATGGAACACAAGCGGCCTTAAAAAGAATGCTTCCAAAAAATAAAGGAACTATTATTTTAATTGGATCTGCATTAGCATATCGCGGCATCCCTTTGCAATCTGCGTATTGCGGCGCAAAGCATGCGATACATGGTTTCTTTGAATCACTAAGAAGTGAATTGATACATGCAAAAAGCAATGTAAAATTAAGCATGGTGCAAATGCCTGCGATGAATACAACACAATTCAGTTGGGTAAAAAGTTATCTAAAAAATAAGCCCAAGCCGATGGGCACAATTTACGAACCGGAGGTTGCAGCGAAAGCAGTGGTGCAGGTTGCGAGAGATCATCAAAGAGAATTGTATGTTGGTTATCCAACAGTGCAAACGATTTTAGGCAATAAAATACTTCCTGGTTATCTGGATAAATATCTTGCTGAGACGGGCTTTAAAGGTCAGCAAACTGATGAACCGGTGTCTCCGGACAGGCAACATAATTTATACAAACCTGTACCCGGCGATCATGGAGCAAGAGGAACATTCGCTGCTGATTCCTGGAATCACAGCCCCGAGGTTTGGATGGCAACACATAAAAAGACAACGTTCGGCATAATTGCAGGAATTGCAGCAGGCATAGGTTTGCTGGCTGTGTTATTAAATAATAAGAATGATTAAAAATAAAACGGAGGTTAGGAATTGATGTTGAAAAGAAACCATATTATTAAAATAGAATAGGTAGATGGTTGCAACATGCAAATGTCAAACACAAACCGAGACGTCTTTGCGAAAAGTTTTCAGGCTGAGAGTTTGTAGTTGAAAAGTGTTTTCCGAAAACTTTGCGGCCATCTCCTTAGTATAGTAAGACTGTATATTTCCAAGGAGATTGCCACGCCGCCGCAGGTTTTATTCGAATTGTTGTTTCACTCTGGCGGCTCGCAAAGACGTGACGCTGGCGAACCTCCTTTGCACGGTAATATTATGTTTGCGACTATTCTACATAATTCAATAAAGAAACAAACAATAATTCTTTGGATACATTAAAACAAAAAACGGTGTCAAACTTTTGCAGTAAAATTTTTGGTTTCTTTTTTTTGATGAGCAATCTACATAATAGTTTTGCACAGAATGTTGACCTGCTCAAATATGTAAATACCCTACAGGGCACTAACTCTACATCAGAGCTTACTTACGGCAATACTTATCCCACCATTGCATTGCCTTTTGGAATGAATACATGGGCTCCGCAAACCGGTAAAAATGGTGATGGCTGGAAGTACCAGTATTTTGTTGATTCCATCCGCGGTTTTCAGCAGGCGCATCAATGCAGCTCGTGGACCAATGATTATGCTGTTTTTTCTTTAATGCCGGCAACAGAGCTCACCGTAAATGAAAATAAAAGAGCGCTGCACTTCAGCCATCAGAATGAAATTGCAAAACCTAATTACTATAAAGTAAAGTTTAATAATAACCTTACAACTGAAATTTCTCCCACAGAAAGAGGAGCGCATTTACGTTTTTCATTTCCGGCTAAAGCAAAATCTTACATTATTATTGACGGCTATACAAAAATGAGTGGCGTAAAAATTTTTCCCAAAGAAAATAAAATAACCGGCTATGTGAAT
Source organism: Chitinophagales bacterium (assembly GCA_038199105.1). Classification (GTDB taxonomy): domain Bacteria; phylum Bacteroidota; class Bacteroidia; order Chitinophagales; family Chitinophagaceae; genus Ginsengibacter. The sequence goes on from JBBPZF010000320.1 coordinate 3,556, forward strand.
AATGGCCGGCAGGTTCCTGAAAATTTTAAAAATTACTTTGTAATCATTTTTGATAAACCGTTCAGGTCTTATGGAACCTGGGAAAATGTAAATAACAAATTATTTAAAGATTCTCTTGAGGGCGAAGGAAAAGGGGTCGGCTCTTTTGTTGAGTTTGCAAAAGGTGTAACCGTTCAGGCGAAAGTAGCTTCTTCCTATATAGGTGTGGAGCAGGCGCTGGTAACGCTTAACAGGGAGTTGGGAAATTTTACATCGCTGGAGCAAACAAAAACGGCTGCGGCTAAAGTATGGAACGATCTTTTAAACAGGGTGTTGGTGGAAGGTGGAACCGAAAAACAAAAAGCTACTTTTTATTCCTGCCTCTTTCGTGCAAGCCTTTTTTCCCGCATGTTTTTTGAGTATGATAAAAATAATAATCCTGTTTACTACAGCCCCTACGATGGTAAAATATATGACGGATATATGTACACCGATACCGGTTTTTGGGATACATTCAGGGCGCAGTTTCCATTAACCAATATCCTGCATCCGGCTATGCAGGGCCGTTATATGCAGGCAATGCTACATGCAAAGGAGCAATGCGGCTGGCTTCCTTCATGGTCATTTCCCGGTGAAGCCGGCAGTATGATCGGCAACCATGCTATTTCTTTATTTACAGATGCTTATGTAAAAGGTATCCGCACCTTCGATCCGCAACAGGCATTAGATGCATATTACCATGAAGCAACCAACAAAGGCCCGTGGGGCCCCGCCAACGGCCGTGATGGATGGAAAGAATATTTCACGATGGGATATGTGCCTGTAGATAAATACAGGGAGGCTACTGCCAAAACATTGGAATATGCGTATGATGATTTCTGTGCTTATAATTTAGCGAAGCTTACAGGCAATACTCACTACGAAAACATTTTCAGCAGGCAGATGTATAATTATAAAAATGTTTTTGATTCTTCCGTAAACTTTATGCGTGGCAAAAAATTTAATGGCGAATGGCAGGAAAATTTTGACCCTGATGAATGGGGTGGCCCGTTCACAGAGGGAAATGCATGGCACTGGGTTTGGTCAGTATTTCACGATGTGAACGGCCTGATAAAGTTAATAGGCGGCGACAAAAAATTTGCCGCAAAGCTTGATTCGGTTTTCTCACAACCTAACACGGTAAACGTAGGTTCGTACAGACGGCTGATTCATGAAATGAAAGAAATGCAATTGGCTAATATGGGGCAATATGCGCAGGGCAATCAGCCGATA
>JBBPZF010000321.1:0-2507 GCA_038199105.1 Chitinophagales bacterium
CACAAAACATGCTTAATCTTAGAGTAACTGACATGAATGAAAAGTGGGATAACGTTATACAATTAGTTAAAACAAATTTTAAATTGAAAAAGATTGCATAGCGCGACAATTTGGGATGCACCCTTTACCGAGGTTAATATTTTTATCGCAAAAAGAAACACTACAATAAAAATTGCTGTGTACTCATTGAAGCTTCCTGCCGTGCGGATAACGTTTTACCAGATAAAATAAACCCCCCACCCATCAACGGTGCTAAAAATGCGGCAAGCCCATTAAAAGATTGTGCAAAATTAAGCCGCTGCGTAGAGGTTGCCGGATCCCCAAGCACAGCTATATAAGGGTTTGCTGCCGTTTCCAAAAAAGCTAAACCGCAGGCGACAATAAAAATGGCCAATAAAAAAAAAGCGTATGATCTTGTAACAGCTGAGGGAAAAAACAGGAAGGCGCCCAAAGCAAATAATGAAAGGCCTAAAATAATACCTCCTTTATACCCGTAACGTTTCATAAATTTTCCGGCGGGCAATGCCAATAAGAAATACGCTATGTAAGATGCAGAATCTACAAAGGCAGATTGAACATCAGATAGCTGGCAGGCTTTTTTTAAGTGCGGAAAATTAAAATGGGATTAAGGTTCAATGCAAAGCCCCATAAAAAGAAAAGAGAAGTAACCAATATAATTGCAACATGTTTATTTGCTGGCATAGAAAAAAGTTAAATCAATCAGAGCGATCTTTTATTGAAACAATATTGAAATATAATTTACCTGCTACAATCTCAAAAAATCCTGTACGTAAATCCCAATCGTATTTTTAAAATTAAGACAATCTTATTTATGGAATTCAACCTTCCTGATTTCATTTAAAACTTAATGTCGAATCTAATAAACTTGAAAAGGATTGTAAAATCTTTTCCCGATTTATATAAATCATTACACCGGCAGATTATTAAATATGGGATGGTATTTATCCAAGCCTGCCGGACATAAATTGATGACGAAGAATGGATGAAAGAGGTAAGTAAAAAATTGACTTTTATAACATGATTGAAAAAGTAATTGAGGCGTGAGATATATGCGTGGTAAACATTTGTTGGTTCATTCAATACAAAAACTTCACAGCCTTTCGCTAAAATTTTTTACCATAAGATGCGGTGGTTATGACGATTTAACTAATTCTTATCAGCAGTCCCATAAAGTATTCGGCAAAATAATAAATACAAAGCTAGAGCCGCTCGCCTTTGTTAGCGTGGAGGTAAAGGAAGTAAAAACAGGCACTACTTCTCAGGAAGATGGCACGTATCAACTGGAACTTGATGAAGGAAAATATGATCTTGTCTTAAGCATTATTGGCTACAAGCCGCAGTTAGTAACGGTGATCATTGGAAAGTATGATGTAGAGAAAAATATTATTCTTGAGAATGATAATTCGCAAGGCCTTACTGAAGTCGTTATAAGGGGAAAGGACAGGGCCGATGAAATTATTAGGAATGTGATCAGGAACAAGGATAATATAATGGCTGCCGCCGGAGCCTACTCATGCAAAATTTACATAAAAGCAGTGCAGGAAGATTCTTCACAAAAGAAAAAGAATAAACCTTCCGATAACAAAGATGCACACGATACGGCAAATGCTGATCTTAAAAGAATGGCAATGGCAGAGATTGCCCTTACCTACGATTATGAATCACCGCAGCATACAAAAGAAGAGCGCACAGGTGTTACCAAAGGAAAGAAAGCAGATGGCTTATTTTACTTATCTACTACCGGGGGTGATTTTAGTTTCTATAACAACTTGCTTAAGGTACCGGCAGTCGCAGATAACGCCAATACCGCCTGAAAGGAAAACGGCAGGGATCTTCGTATTATTTTGCAAGGTACATGAGCCATAAGGTGCATCGAAGCTAACCTCTGTGCCAATATCCATTTTATGCATGTCTCTTTTAAAAGCGGTATCCCGCATTCGGGTGGTAAACATAACATCGTCTTCATAAGGGGCGCTTGATAAAGAAAATCCCCGTACATTTCCTTCCGCATTAGTTTCTTTTGGGTTGATGAGTGCGTAATCAGCAAACTGCCCCGCTTTATAGGTAAATCCTTTCGGCTTATCAAACCGGAATTCCATTGTGCCGGAGGCTACTTCTTTTTTGCTTTTGAGCTTTACTTTATTGATTGCCATGATTGTAAGATTTTAGATATAAATACATTTAAGAAAGATCACCTGGCTTTTTTCCTTCCCATTCCTCTAATTATTTTTAGGAATTTCCGTATTCGCCAATCTGACTTCTATCTGGCCATTATTAACCCGCACCTCAAACTTTGGCTCAGGCTCTGTAGCTGGACCGCTTAAAACACGGCCATCTTTTAAAGAAAAGATAGAGCCATGCCACGGGCATTTTACACTGCAATCATCAAGCAGTTCGCCTTCATTAAGTGGGCCGCCAAGGTGAGAGCAGGTATTGGCAAGTGCATAAATTTTACCGTTTTGTCTAACCAGCAAAACCGGAATTTC
>JBBPZF010000322.1:0-6241 GCA_038199105.1 Chitinophagales bacterium
GAACAAAGCACCTTCGGGCGGTTTGTACACTCCCCCTGCGGGCGTGTACGGCAGGCCGTCTGCCATCATTTATACAATTGCGAAACAAGAATTTTCTTTCTTGCTTCTCGTGACACACTCAGCCGGAACTACCGCTGATTGAAGAACTATTGCCGAAGTTAAGTACAAAAGCTAAATTACTAATGTCAAGCTGGAACTGTTGCTGATAGTGAGTTACAGATGAGGACTTGCACGTCGCCCCCTGCTATTGCAAATACTACTGTTGTAAGCATGCCCTTCTTTGTCTAAATAAAAAACTGCCCCGTTATCTCAGGGCAGTTTTAAAATTCCATTTTTATTTTACTATTATTTTTGTTGAGGTGCTTTTATTGTTTCGTTCCATTTTTAAAACATAAGCACCTGCTTTTATATCAGCTATATTTAAGTTGTAATTGTTAGATTTTGTTTCTTGGAAAGACCATTGTTTTACTAAAAGTCCAGTATTAAAATCATAAAGGTACATTTTAGTAATGTTGCTCGTATTCGAATAAGTCAGTGCATTTGAGTTTTTTGAAGATGCAGAAGTGTCTGCCACTTGCTTTATACTTACATTTATATCACTTGTTGCAGGATTTGGAGAGGCTACAATGGAGTACCCTCCTGATTGTATGAAAGTACGTGTTGCGGTTGTTTGACGTCCGCACGAATTGGTTCCAGTTATATTAACACTTATATTCTGTCCGCTGGAAATATTAAAACTAAAACCGTTAGAAAAAGAATAAAAACCTGTGCCTGAAGGTGAACCCGGCGCTAATGCAGCAGAAATATTTGTAATACCTGGCCATTGATATTGAGCGTAGATATTACCACTCGGTACAAAATTAACAGTCTGCATTGTCAAAGTATTGGTAGCGGTGCTATAAGTTCCTGTAAGTGCAGGAATATTACCACCAACAGCGACGTACTTGCTTATTACTACTGTGGAGCCACAGCCATTTGTAATTGTTGCGGTAAGAGTTACCGTTCCATCTGAGATTCTGGTAAGAGTTGTTTGATTGCAGTTTGTACAACTTAAATTGGCCAAACCTGATGGAGAAACTGACCATGTAACTGAGGAATTTGCTGGTAAATTTGATATTGAATATGGGTTACTTGTGGTACAAAATGAATTGTCACCAGAAATATCCACATCACTAACTCGGGAAACATATATTTGCCATGTGCCGGAACGATTATCCATCCAAGCTGCATAAACTTTATCATTATAAGCAGTCATTCCAATATAATCACCCGCATAACCGGGAGCAAATATTATTATTGATTGATTGAGTGATGTGCGGAACATCACTGACCGTTTGATTTTGAAAAGTAGTACCGCCATCTAATGAGTATGCAACATAAGTATTTGTAGAAAAGCCAGTAGCTTGGTCAAGAGAATAATAATCTACATATATTTTTCCGTTAGCATCGTCAACAGCAATCCAGGGAAACCAATTTTGCCTCCCATTAGCAATGCTTATAGTTTTTGGAGTAGTCCATGTAGAACCAGTATTATCAGACCAAGTAATTTGAACAACTGCTTTGCCATTGCCATTTTCTTTTGCTGCAAAAACAATATAAATTCTACCTTTATGAGCTGTACTTTTATCAACAGCCATGCTTGGAAAGTCATTAACCCTTGTATAATTAAACGCAGGGTCACCGCCTGCAAAAGTTCTTATACCGACATAATGTATCGGAACTGTCGGGGCAGTAAAACTTACACCGCCATTTGTTGATTTTACAAAACCAATTCCTTGTGCAGGAATATTGCCATTACTATAATCTGCCCAACACACATATACTTCACCATTTGGACCTGTTTGAACATTAGTGCCCTGCCCGACTCCATTAGTATTTTTTAAAGTTATCGGCGTTGAAAAAGTAGTACCTCCATTGGTACTACGATTAAACCTGATAATAGGAATATTTGGAGTGAGATCGCTCCATGCCGCATAAACATAATTTTTGTAAGGGCTTGTAGAATAATTATCAGCTGCTATCATCTCTTTATCAAAATTTAATCTGGTATCTGATGCTCGAAGTAATGCGCTCCATGATACGCCTTTATTTATAGACTTTTGGATAAAATATCCATCAGCATCTTGAGCAGTTAAATTTGGTGACATGGTAGCAATAAATGCATTTCCGGCAATATCATATGCTGTTGAAGGGTCTCCATACACTGTAGTACTACCAGTAAGCTGGTCAGCTCCAGCCCAAGACGTACCACCATTAGTTGAATAATAATATCCCTGATTATAAGTTGTAGTAAAAGTATTGGCACTTGCTAATATGTTATTTGTATTTGTTTTATCAATTGATATATGAACTTCTGATTGGGGATTTGCAGATGGAAGTACTCGCACATCGTTACCGCCGCAAAATACATTGGGAGTGATCAAATTATTTACTTGTGAATCTTGTTTTGTTTGTTTGTAGTTTTTATTAATAATCAAAGTTTTTATGGAATCATAATTTTGTGCTTTTAATAAACCGCTGAGCAGTATAAAAAAGCTAATAAAAAATAAATTTTTTTTCATAACAAGTATTTTAAGATTTAAAAATTATTTTAAAAAATATTCTTTTATATACCAAACCTTATTGTCTGGTGTAAAGAAGTTATATTCATATCTAGACAATCGAACCATACCAATCGTTGGTTTAAAATATTCTTCTGCATAAATAAAATAATTAAATGTTTCTCCTTTTTCTATTAAAAAATATGTACTATCAAATTGTAAATTATCTACTGATATTTTTGTTTCTTTTGGTACATGAACGCTATCATATAAAAAAAGATTTGTCCAAGAATTTCCCAATGATAAAGGAATAACATACGTTTCTTTGACAACATAATCGTTGGGATTAAGGTTAGATGCCGGTACAAATCTTACAGTATCACCTGATAGGAAAACAAAATTAGTATCATTTTTGTCAGGGTATTTATACACCCATACTGTTGCTACTTCACCTTTCGGCAATGTTGTAATTCCAGTTATTTCCACCGATACTTCATCCATTCTTACTTTTACGCTGTCATAAACATTATATATCCATTTGTCACCTACTTTATTTGGAAAATATTCTGACGCAGGTATATTTGTAATTGGCTTTACTGTGTCCTTATGACAAGATGTAATTAATAAGGCTGTTAATAAAATTGTAGTCAACATAACAAGAATATTATTATTCATTTTACATACTTTAATAGATAGGACAATAAAAACGGGTAAACCGTTGCAGAAAGATAATTTTTTGGTGGGCTTAAATCAGTTATGAATTGTTGAATTTCTATTCGCATTTCCGCTGTTTTTAAATTGGTCAACCCTCAAGTCATTAGAAACTGTCCGACAGGGTTGCTTACAACGGACTGGGCTTGGCGATGGCAGGGGATTTTATAATTGTCAGCCCGTAACCGCAGCCCCATAGAATTACTAAAGTTGAAAATATGAATAAAAAGTTGAGTAAAGAAATTTCAGCCCGGACTACTGCTGATAGTAGTACTAAAGCCGATGATATGCACGTCAGCCCTGCTATAGCCAAACCCAATGTTGCCTGCAGGTTTGGGTCGTCGCACCGCTTTGGTGTTAGTGTCATTAGTTGGTATGTTAGATTATTTGATTTGTCATTTGAAAATGAGTTACGCCTAATAGCAAAATGGTTAACTTTTATTTATGGATGGTCGCCTTTTTCAAAGTGTCAACGACTGTTATTCCCGAAGCGTTGGAAGTTGTTTTGGCTCCGGTTTTGGAACTCTCCAATTTCTCTATTCTTTGTTGCAGCTTTTGCAATTCTTCTGTCGTTGCTGATTGTTTACTTGTCCACAAACTATATAATGAAATGAGTGTCGGTACAACGATAGCAAAAATGGAAATTGTTAATGCAGTCTTTGAACGCTTTAAACTTTTTAAAGTTTGCTCTTTTATTTGTTGCTCAAGTATGCGGTTATTTTCTGTCGGCACATACCAACTTGTTTGCGCAGCTTTAACTCCGGCTGGTGTCAAAGTGTATGGTTCTTTGTCCCCATACTTTGCATACATTAATAATTTGTCTGCAAATAATTGCTCTTTTAAAAACTTGATTTGCCATTCTTCAATTGTCGGGTCTTGCGATTTTACAATTTTTGCAAAAGATAATTTTGAGTGTCGAGGGTCGCCTAATAAAGTCCACTGCTTGTCTTGCAGATACAATTTCAAAATAGTGTCAAGCAGTTGGTTATTTGTCATTATTAAACGGTCTGTAAAACTTGCAGGCAACGTTACGGCTTGGCGTTGTGGCGGTATTCTGTGTTCCGGTCGAGTAGGCCGCAGCATTTCAGCTTCAGCCGCTCACAGATCCGTGCTTGAAAGTCTCCCTTCACACGGCTCTTGTTATTCAGTCAATATGTAATCCCCTTTTTCCAGTGAACAAATAAACTGCTATTAAATTGCACAATGCTTTCATATTTTAACAACACCGCCTTCTTGCTTCTCAACCGGAACTTTTCTTCTATCCATCTTCTGATCAATCCATTCAAATATAAGAATACATTACCTGCTATACCCGGATTAAATCTACAATAATAGTTCAGCCAGCCCCGTATCTTAGGATTCAACTTTGCGGCTACCCGTTCCAGTGATACTTGCGTATTTCGTGGATTGAATACCGCCCTTATCTTCTCCCTGATAAAGGCTTTCGCCTTACAGCAAATCGCTGCACTGAATACTGTAAACTTATCGTGCCTGCCAAAAGTATTCGGCTTTGCTCTCGGCTGAAAGCTATAGCTTAGAAAGATAAAGCTGTTATGCTCGTGTTTTTCTTTGCGCTTCCAGTTTTTGCAATACACCAGTTTGGTTTTCTCAGGGTGCAGTTCAAGCTCAAAGCCTGCTAACCTTTTCCGGATAGACGCTAACAGGTGTTCTGCTTCCGCCTTACTCTTGCAATGTACAATGATGTCGTCTGCATACCGCTCAAATGGATTAGCTGCAAAGTGCCTATCCATCCACATATCAAAGGCATGATGCAGGTACAGGTTGGCAAGCAGCGGACTAATAACACCTCCTTGCGGTGTGCCTTTCGTTCTTGCTGCTATGCTGCCATCTGCCTGTTCTACACCAGCTTTCAACCAGCGCTCTGTATATAGCAACACCCACTTTTCTTGTGTGTGATGGCTTACCATTTTCATCATCCATTCGTGGCTGATGTTATCAAAGAACCCTTTGATGTCCAAATCAACCACCCACACATGCTGTATGCAGTTGCCATTGCATTGCGCAAGCGCATCATGCGCACTCCTGCCCGGGCGATAGCCAAATGAACTCGCATGAAATAAAGGTTCTAAGATCGGTTCCAGGTAGTCTTTCACTACCCCCTGTGCAATACGGTCGCCTACCGTGGGAATACCTAACGGTCTTGTTCCTCCCTGCTTTTTGGGAATTAGTACAGTACGCACCGCCGGTGGGAAATAACTACCCGATGCCATGCGATTCCAGACTTTGTACAGATTACTTCTAAGGTCTTCATTGAACTTGTCAATCGTTTCCTTGTCAATGCCTGCTCCGCCGTTCTTGTCGCATACGTTCAGATAGCTGTTGTACACCATTACCTTACTTACTGCAAATGACTTTGTCTTTTCTTCGTGCATCTTTCCATTTACATGGTTGTTTACAAATACTCACACCTGAATAACTGTACCCCTTCGCTCCATTTCCATTACAGAAACTTCTCCGCTACTATGGATACATCCGACGCTTCCTGTTGCTTCTCCCGGCTTAGCCAGAATTGAGTTGCAGTATGAACTGTATAGCTTTTGCTGAACAGTCGCCCTTCAAAAAAAAACTTCCTGCAAAGCTTTGGCACATCAACAGAAAGCCTCTCACGTTTCGTATAAACGCCTGTGTAAAGTTCTTGCCACCTCAATGCCGGTGAACCTGTAACCGGTAAACAGATCGTCCGTTACAGCTTTATCCTACCAACAGCAGAAAATCAGTAGTTTGGTTCACGACTTAGTTCCTTTCGACACGTCATCAGTGGTTCATTTGCATTCAACTCCTTTACACGCACCTGACACCTTACGATGCCTTTTAACCCGAACGCTCAGTACCTCGTCTTTTGAACAAAGCACCTTCGGGCGGCTTGTACACTCCTCCTGCAGGCGTGTACGGCAGGCCATCTGCCATCATTTATACAATTGCGAAACAAGAACTCAAATCTCTTGTTTCTCGTGACACACTCCGCTGGA
>JBBPZF010000323.1:0-3174 GCA_038199105.1 Chitinophagales bacterium
AGCTTTGGCCTAAAAAAAATTTAAAATGTGGGTAAAGGAATTATTTGTGTTGATAAGGGCGGAAGTTTTGGGTATTGGAGTGTGCATTGGTGTGGGATAAATATAAGGGCTTAACAATTTCTTTAAATAGGTTTTTGTACTTTACCTTAGTCGCCCTATCGAAAAACCAAGGGCCAAAACTTTATATTTTTTAATCTCATTTTAGAAATACGTTTGCAATAATAATGGATCTTACTAACCTTAATAAAGATAGAAAAGCGAGACGCAAAAGCGGCTCTCTCGAATTAGGAACAATGATGTTTGGCAAAGTTCCGCCCCAGGCAAAAGACCTTGAAGAAGCAGTACTCGGCGCTATAATGCTGGAAAAAAATGCATTTGATGTAATCATTGAAATATTAAAGCCTGAATGTTTTTATGTGGAAGCCAACCAGCGAATTTTCCGGGCGATGCAGGGCCTGCAGCAAAAGAATTCTCCGATTGATTTGCTTACCGTAGTTGAAGAATTGAAATTCAGGGAAGAAATTGATCTGATCGGAGGGCCATTTTATGTAACCAAACTTACCAACGCTGTAGTTTCTTCTGCCAATATTGAAACCCATGCAAGAATTGTTCTTCAAAAATTTATTCAGCGGGAACTGATAAGGATTAGCGGAGAAATTATCGGAGATGCTTATGAAGATAGCACCGATGTATTTGACCTGCTTGATGAAGCAGAAACAAAGCTTTTTGAGATCACTAATAATCACCTTCGAAAAGATTATGCGAGTATTGATACAGTGCTGGTAAAAACGATACAGCGCATAGAAGATCTCAGAACAAGGCAGGATGAAATAACCGGTGTGCCTACAGGGTTTAAAATTCTTGATCACATAACATACGGCTGGCAACCTTCAGATCTTATAGTTCTTGCAGCTCGGCCTTCGGTTGGTAAAACTGCATTTGCGCTTAACCTTGCCCGTAATGCAGCTCTTCATCCCACAAAGCCAACAGTAGTCGGTTTCTTTTCCCTGGAAATGAGTGCAGGCCAGCTTGTACAAAGAATACTCAGTGCTGAAAGTGAAATATGGCTGGAGAAAATCGCCAGGGGCAGACTGGAAGAACATGAGATGAAGCAATTGTATAAAAAAGGTATTGAGCGCCTTGCGTCTGCACCCATACACATTGATGATTCAGCAGCACTTAATATTTTTGAACTGAGAGCCAAATGCCGCAGGCTAAAAAATAAGCATAATGTTGGTCTTATAATAATTGATTACTTGCAGCTTATGAGTGGTGCTGGAGAAAATCGGAACAGTAACCGCGAACAGGAGATAAGCAGGATTTCAAGAGATTTAAAGGGCCTGGCAAAAGAATTAAGCATACCAATAATAGCGCTAAGCCAATTAAGCCGTGAAGTAGAGAAAAGAAAAGAAGGAAACAAGATGCCCCAGCTGAGTGACCTGAGGGAATCCGGAGCGATTGAGCAGGATGCTGACATGGTTATGTTCTTATACCGTCCGGAATACTACGACATTACTTCCAATGAACTTGGTGAAAGCAATAAGGGCGAAACTCACGTGCGTATAGCCAAGCATAGAAACGGGCAGCTTGACACCATCAAATTGAAAGCCCTTTTGCATATCCAGAAATTTGTTGAGGATGACGGAGATGATTTTAGCAATAACCTGCCGCAAGGCGGAAGCTGGAAACCCGTAAAAGATATTGATGGTGACGGTGCAAAATTATATATACAAAAAGGAAGCAAAATGAACGATGGCGAGTTCGATGAAGAAGCACCGTTTTAAATTTCATGCAGCTACCATTTTTTTTTGAAAAGAATCTACCCTCAGCTGGAAATTTTTTCCTGGGTGAAGAAACCTCAAGGCATATCGTACAAGTCCTTCGCATGAAGGAAGGTGAGCAAATAATGCTGACTAACGGAAAAGGTTACCTGCTGACTGCAGCGATTACTAAAGCTGATAAAAAAAAAGCTGAAGTTGCAATAATAAATCAAACCTACAATGACCGACCGGGTTCAAAAATATCTATAGCCATTTCCCTGGTAAAAAATACCAACCGCTTCGAATGGTTTTTAGAAAAGGCTACTGAGATTGGCGTTTCAGAAATTATTCCGCTGCTATGTAAAAGAACAGAAAAGCATCAAATGAAATGGAACAGAATGCACACAATTGTTACAAGCGCGATGTTGCAGAGCCGACAATCCTGGTTACCGGAGTTGAGAGAACCTGTGAGTTTTTCTGATGTTGTAAAATCAATTCAATATTCGGAAACTTTTATTGCGCATTGCGCAGATGGCGAAAGAAAATCAATTCCGGATTTTGACAATAATAAATCTTCTAAAATAATATTGATAGGCCCTGAAGGAGACTTTACTGAAGAGGAAATAAGCCTGGCTCTTAAAAATAATTTTATTCCTATAAGCCTGGGAGAAACCAGGTTAAGAACAGAGACCGCAGGATTGGTAGCTGCGGTCTTGCTTTTAAATAAATAATTTTTTAGAAAAAAGGAAAGATCACTCTTGTACAACCAGCCTAAATCCATTTCCATGAATATTTACAATTTCAATGGAAGTATCGCTTTTAAGATATTTTCTGAGCTTCGCAATGTACACATCCATGCTGCGGCCATTGAAATAAGTATCGCTTCCCCAAATTTTCTTAAGTGCAGCTTCCCTCGGGAGTAAATCATTTTTATATTCACAAAGCATCTTCAGCAATTCATTTTCCTTTGGCGATAATGTTTGTATGTCTTTACCAACGCCCAACTGGCGCAGCCTTGGATTAAAATGATATTGCCCTAAATCGTATTCAGCATTTTCTTCTTCACGATGCAATTCTTCATTTCTTTTTAAGATTGCTTTTATTTTGTGTAGCAACACATCACTGTCAAAAGGCTTGGTAATGTAATCATCTGCGCCAAGCTTATAACCTTTGATAATGTCGTCCTTCATCGTCTTTGCACTCAGAAAAAACAGGGGCATATCAGGATCTACATTTCTTATTTCCTCTGCAACTGTAAAGCCATCCATGTTCGGCATCATCACATCTAAAAGACAGATGTCAAATTTTTCACGTTGAAAAGCGGCAAGCCCAAGGCGGCCATCTCTTTCCAGTACTACATCATAATCATTCAATTCCAGGTAATTTTTCAATACCATCCCGAGGTTAGGATCAT
>JBBPZF010000324.1:0-2124 GCA_038199105.1 Chitinophagales bacterium
AGCTATCAATGAAAGATGAAAGCATTCCGCAAAGGTTTGCGCTTGTATCAGTACCTGCTCGCTTGCCAAGATTTATAACGCTTCCTTCTACAGAGAATGGCAACTATATAATTTTGCTGGAAGATGTTATTCGCTTTTGCCTGCCAAATATTTTTTCTTATTTCGGGTATGATACGTTTTCTTCTAACCTGATAAAAGTGACGCGGGATGCGGAAATTGACATGGATAATGATGTGTCAACTTCTTTAATACAAAAAATTGAAAAGGGACTAAGGAATCGCAAAAAAGGAAAACCGGTACGTTTCATTTTTGATAAAGAGATTGACAATGGGCTGCTGAATTATCTTATAAAAAAATTGGGGCTTTCTGATAAAGATAATATACAATCAGGGGCACGCATACATAATTTTAAAGATTTCATTGATTTTCCTGAAGCTGTTTTTAAGATAAAAAATCCAAGAAAAAAACCGTTTATACATCCGCTGTTGCAAAAAGCAAACAGCGTAACAAGCGTAGTTCTTGAAAGGGATATTTTATTAAATTTTCCTTATCATTCTTTTGATTCGCTTATAGATCTTTTGCGGGAAGCCGCGATAGCGCCGGATGTTATAAGCATTAAGGTTACTTGCTACAGGCTTGCTACGAAGTCTAATATAATTAATGCGCTTACCAATGCAGTGCGGAATGGAAAGGCAGTTACAGTAATTCTCGAGCTGAGGGCGAGGTTCGATGAGGAAGCAAATCTCGATTGGAAAGAGCGGCTTGAAGAAGCAGGCGTAAAGGTATTTATCGGCGCTCCAAACATGAAAGTACACGCCAAGCTTTGCCTGATAAAAAAACGCAGTAATAATCATACTGTTCATTATGGATTTGTAAGCACCGGAAATCTTAATGAGAAAACGGCAAAGCTTTATGGAGATCATTGCCTGCTTACCAGCGACAGAAATATAATGGCTGATGTAAACCGGATGTTCAATTACCTTGAAAATCCTAAAGACCTGGCGCAATTAAAGAACTGCAGCAGGTTATTTGTGAGCCCTGTTAATATGCGGAAGCAATTTATGGCCCTTATTGATAAGGAGATAAAAAGTGCAAAGGAAGGAAAATATGCATCAATCATTTTAAAGCTAAACTCCCTCAGCGATGAAGAGCTGATCGCTAAGCTATATGATGCAGCAAGGGCGGGCGTTAAGATAAAAATGATTATTCGCGGTATTTGCAGCATGTTTACTGAAAGTAAAAAGTTTAAAAAGAGAGTAAAGGCAATAAGTATTATAGATGAATATCTCGAGCATGCAAGAGTAGTTATATTTCATTATGATGGCAAGGAAAAGCTTTTTATTTCATCAGCCGATTGGATGGTAAGAAATTTAGATCATCGGGTGGAAGCAGCTTGCCCGATACTTGATAAAGACATTCAGCAGGAGCTGAAAGATATTCTTCAAATAGAATTAGGTGATAACGTAAAGGCCCGCGTTCTCGACAACGATCTTTCGAATGAATATGTTGAAAATGATGCCGAAAAAAAAATACGTTCACAAATTGAAACCTACAATTATCTTTTAAAGAAAAATTATTTACCTCTTGAAGTTAGCGGCAATTGATATAGGAAGTAATGCGGCGAGGCTGCTTATTTCCGAGGTTACCATTGATGATAAAAATAATGCGTCATTCAATAAAATCTCTCTAACGAGGGTTCCGCTTCGCCTTGGGTTTGATGTGTTTGATACAGGAAAAATACCTGAACATAAAATCAAACTCCTGCTGTATACCATGAAGGCTTATCTTAATTTGCTGCAGGCTTACGAAGTAAAATATTTAAAAGCCTGCGCAACTTCTGCCATGCGTGATGCTACTAATGCGGCGGAGATAATTTCAATGATAAAAAATGAAACAGGAATCGAAATTGAAGTGATCTCCGGCAGCGATGAAGCATCTTTTATTTATGAAAATCATGTGGCTGAAAATCTTGATAAAGAACATTCCTATTTATACATAGATGTTGGCGGCGGCAGTACAGAACTTACTTTTTTCGGCAATAATAAACTCATATTTAAAGACTCGTATAACATCGGCACCATACGCTTATTAAAAGGCAAAGTGACAGACGAAGCATGGGATGAA
>JBBPZF010000325.1:0-2811 GCA_038199105.1 Chitinophagales bacterium
TGAATGACCGGTTGGCTTGCCGATGATTTCAGAATTAAAAAAATTTCCTACCCTTATAAAAAAACCTGAAAGAGCAACAACGATAACTAACCTGTCCATCCCCCATAAAAATGATTGCTTGTATTTTTTACAATACAAGGCAACTGCAAGCAAAATTCCAAGCGCACCTCCGTGACTCGCGAGGCCCTGGTAACCGGTAAAATCAAATTGGCCGTGTGTAATTTTGATAGGGAGAATAATTTCTAACAAATGATTTTTGTAATAGCCAAACTCATAAAATAGTGTGTGCCCTAATCTGGCGCCAACGAGAGTTCCTATAAGCACATAGATGAATAACTTTTCAAGAAGGCGGTGAGGAACATTTTCCTTTTTAAAAATAAAAGAAAGAAGCAGGTAACTAACCATAAAAGCCAACCCAAACATCAAAGAATAATAACGTAATCCAAAGCCTCCTATGTGAAATATTTCAGGGTTGACATTCCAATTGATTTGAAGCATTAAATTATTTTCTTGATGAATTATGACTGATCATTATTTTCCATTCACCTTTTATTTTTTTTAAAACTGACGTAGCAACTCCTTTGCGTTTTATTTCGGAGTTATCTTTAGTAATAACAAGGGTGTAGGTATAGGTTTCCGTTGTAAAAGCATACTTGCCATCAACTATCACATCTACATTATAATCACTATACTTAAATGAAGTGAAATCTTTAAATTCCGGTATTAAATGATGTTCCAGGTAATGGTCATATGTGCCTTCGCTGCCGCCTGATTCAAAAATCTGGGAGTCTTTTGTAAATAATTTTTCAGTCCCGGTTAGGTCTAACTTTTGAATTGCTGAATAATATTGTTTCAATACATCCTTAACAGCTTCTGAATCCCTGCTTTGCAGAGATGAAGGCAAGGGGTCCTCGTTTCTTATAAACTTTTTTATTACCTCTCTATCAGTACCTGCTTCTTTGCTTTGTGCAAAAAGATGTAACACAGATAGCAATAAAACCATAGCTAAAAGTATTTTTTTCATGTTTATTTTTTAGAAAATAATTAGATATATGCCACAAGCATCTACATTGGCTCTACATGCTCCCGCATATATTTTGCAATGTTTAAGGTTGGTTACAAATAAAATTGCGATTGCAATAAATGCCTTTTTCGGTTTGTTTTTTTAATTGTGCTTAATAAAATTATTTTTAGTAAGTAAGTGTTATCCCTGCGCCAATTCCCATATCGCTATCATAGTGGGTAGATAAGGAAATGTACTTTGTTGTGATATACCTGAATCCGGCCATGTATTCTTTATCCGTATTAATCATCCAGTTGAATCGTAAACGTGGTGTAACTGCCAAATCTTCTCTTGATAACTGAAAACGGAATTTCCCATTTCCATCAACCCTAAAGTCAGCAACGGTCAATGTTGGTAAAGTATAAGCAATGCCTGCGGTAACCGTATGGCGATTATTCTTATCGCTTTTTTGGCCGAACCAATTCTTTTCTTCACTGCCAAAAATATTTTTAACGCTACCGTGCATATCAAAAAAGTTTTTTTGAAAAGTCCCATCTCTTTTATAATGATAGTCGAAGCCTACATAAGGATACAACCATTGCATGCGGCCCAGGTACCTGCCAACCATAGTTTCACTTTCATATCCGTGTAAGTCATGATAACCTAAATGCCAAAGTGTGCTTGCCTTCCAGCGAGTTTGGGCAAGCATAAATTCACCATCGCTTCCATTGCTTTCTATACCTACTCTGCCCATAGGATGAAACCTATTACCATCAGAATTAAAACCACGCTTAGCCACTTTAGGGTCCGTAATATCTGTTTTGTCCACAAGGGTATTTTCATAGCTGAACACCCTTGCCATTCCGCTCATCATGTGGTATAAAATATGGCAATGAAAAAACCAGTCGCCGCCCGCTTCCCCGGCATAGAACTCAATGGTATCTCTCTCCATAGGCATAATATCCAACACATTCTTCAACGGGGCATATTCTCCCTGGCCATTCAGCACTCTGAAGTCGTGGCCATGAAGATGCATCGGATGGCGCATCATGCTATTGTTGAACATAATAATTCTGATGTTTTCACCTTTTTTAATCAGGATTTTATCGGTTTCGGAAACGACCTTATTATCAAGGCTCCACACATAACGGTTCATGTTGCCCGTAAGGTCAAATTTCAATTCACGCCATGGGCCTTGTGGCAAGGTTGTTTTTTCCGGTGACCGCAGCATGCCATAATTGAGTGTTACAATATCTGAATTATCATCAGCCATGTTCATGCCTGCCATACTGTTATTATTTGGCATTTGCATATTATGCCCTTGCATATTGTCTTTCTTAGGTTCCTTCATATCCATCCCTTTCATGCTATCCACTTTATCCTGCTTCATGTCTTTCATATCATGATCCTGATGCGCGGAATCTTTATTCATTTTGTCCATTTGCATATCTTTCATGTCATCCATGTCCTTTTCATCTACGGGCTTTTCCGGGCCGGTAATTTCTGGATACATAACGGTGTTCATATCCATTTCCTGGTTCTGCATGTTCATCCCTTCCATTTCAATCATATTGCCTTGCATATCCATCATGTCATTCATCATTTTCATACCGGCAAAATATTTAAGCTTGGGCAATCTTTTCGCAGGCACTTTTTCACCACTGCCCAGCCATAAAGAAGCAGACTTCGTCCTGTCTTCCGGCGTCACTAAAAATTCATAACTTTTATTTTCAGGAATGGTTACCACCACATCATAAGTTTCGGATACGGCAATAATTAACCTGTCAACTTCCACAGGTTCCACATCA
>JBBPZF010000326.1:0-10393 GCA_038199105.1 Chitinophagales bacterium
AAATCTTTTCACCTGCAAATTTACAAACCTTTGCTCAGGGAATAAGTATTTTTGTCTGAAAT
Organism: Chitinophagales bacterium; assembly: GCA_038199105.1. Classification (GTDB taxonomy): domain Bacteria; phylum Bacteroidota; class Bacteroidia; order Chitinophagales; family Chitinophagaceae; genus Ginsengibacter. The sequence goes on from JBBPZF010000326.1 coordinate 63, forward strand.
TACCACAATGTCAATATTTGAAACCGTATTTGTTATTTTGATGGGCGTGCTGTTTTTAGCAACCATTTGGATGATTACTGAGTTTACTTCAATAAAAAAAGATATAAAAGAGAGAACCGGTATTAACCCCGAAACGTTGAAACTTCGCCTGCAGGCTTACGAGAGACTTACCCTTCTTGCCGAAAGGATTTCTCTTCAAAACCTGATATCACGTACACCAAATGCGGGCCTTTCAAGCCGCCAGATGCAGCTTTCTCTTGTAGATGCAATAAAGCAGGAATACGATTATAACATCAGCCAGCAGGTATATGTTTCTACAGAAGTTTGGAAAGCCGTTAATAATCTGAAAGAGCAAAATATATATGTAGTAAATCAGCTCGCTTCTACCCTTCCCTTTAAAGCATCGGGCATGGATCTCAATAAGCAAATAATTGATTTTCTCATCAATAATCCAAAAGCTTCCCTTCACAACATTGTGCTGGATGCCCTAAATTTTGAAGCAAAGAAAATTATGTAATTTCTTTGCCACATATTTAAGCAACTCCAATGAGAAAAATTTATACAGATTCAGGTATTGAAATCAAGAGATTGTATTTGCCGCCTGATGTTATCAAAGAAAAAATTGAGAAAGAATTACCCGGAGAATTTCCATTTACCCGTGGCGTACAGGCTGATATGTATCGCGGCAGGCTATGGACGATGCGCCAGTATTCCGGCTTTAGTACCGCAGAGGAAAGCAATAAGCGTTATCATTATCTTCTTTCACAAGGCGTAAGTGGCTTAAGTGTGGCTTTTGATCTTCCTACGCAAATAGGCTATGACAGCGATCATCCCCTTTCAGAAGGTGAGGTAGGAAAAGTCGGCGTGGCCATAGATTCCATTGAAGATATGGAAGCGTTGTTCAAAGACATCCGCCTGCAGGATGTTTCCACCTCAATGACGATTAATGCAACTGGCTTTATACTGCTTGCTCTCTATGTTGCCCTCGCCAAAAAACAAGGCGCGGATTTAAACCAGCTTGCCGGAACCATACAAAACGATATACTGAAAGAATACGCAGCCCGTGGCACTTACATCTATCCGCCAAAGCCTTCCATGCGCATTATCACCGATATTTTTGAATGGTGTAGTAAGGAGCTTCCCAAATGGAATACCATATCTATTTCCGGGTACCATATCCGCGAAGCAGGCAGCACCGCCGTACAGGAAGTTGCCTTTACATTAAGCAATGGAAAAGCGTATTTACAAGCTGCCTTGCAAAAAGGATTAGATATTAATATTTTCGGAAAACGTTTATCTTTTTTCTTCAATGCGCATAATAACCTTTTTGAAGAAGTAGCAAAGTTCAGGGCGGCGCGGAGAATGTGGGCGAAAATTATGAAAGATGCAGGCGCAACAGACCCAAAGGCAATGATGATGCGCTTTCACACACAGACCGGCGGCAGCACGCTAACCGCCCAGCAACCATTGAATAACATAAGCAGGGTAACCGTGCAAACACTGGCAGCCGTACTGGGAGGCACACAAAGCCTGCATACTAACGGTTACGATGAAGCGCTTAATTTGCCTACAGAAGCAGCAGCAGCAACAGCCTTAAAAACACAACAAATAGTAGCATGGGAAAGCGGCATTGCCGATACGGTGGATCCGCTGGCCGGGAGTTATTTTGTAGAAAAGCTAACAGACGAAGTGGAAGCCTCCGCCTGGAAGATAATAGAAGAAATAGATAAGATGGGCGGAAGCGTAAATGCAATAGAGCTGGGGTTCATTCAAAACGAAATTGCAAAAAGTGCGTATGTGTATCAGCAAAAGATAGAGTCGAAAGATAAAATAATAGTAGGTGTTAATGCGTTTACAGGCGGTGAGGAGATAACTCCGCCGTCGTTTAAGATAAACGAAACGATTAGGGAGGTGCAGAAAAATAAACTTACCAGCTTAAAGCAAAAAAGAGACAACGCGAAAGTGCAGATATGTTTGAAAAAGATTAAAGACTGTGCAACTAATAATAATAATTTAATGCCTATAGTGGTGGAAGCTGTAGAAAGTTATTGTACCCTTGGGGAAATTTCAGATACACTTCGGGAGGTTTTTGGAGAATACAAACAAAACTAATTGTCATCAATGAAACGTTTTTTACTTTCTATTTTTACTATAATTTCTTTCAGCGCTAATGCACAAAAATTTGCGTTAATAGATAAAAGCCTGGCTTCCCCAATCACTTATGCTGACCATGTAACCTCAGCAGATAAGTTTAAAAAATTGTTTCCTGTAGAAAAGAAATATCTACCCCAGTTTATAAAAGCCCTCGAAGAAATCTCTAAAAAGCTTGAAGCGAAAGGACCGAAAGGCACAGCGAAGCAATACCAGATTGGCTGTACAAAGTTTACCGGCCTTACTATTTCATTAGCCACGGGCGACAGGTTTGATTATGTAATTACTTCTGATTGCGATAACCACAAAATTTCCATGCACCTGTGCGATGCAAAATACAGCAATGCAAACAATGTATTCTTCATAAATACATGGATAAAGTATATCGAAAATTCTCTCGCCAAATAGTCTGAAGCAATGTCTCCATATGCTTTTGATCCTAAGATCAGGAGCTAAAGCCCGGAAGAGTGCTGTACTCTTTCTTAGATGATTGAAAAATGTATAGCGAAAAAATAGCTTCTTCGAATTCGCGTTTATTCATACGAATACCTCGTCCTGTTTACTTTTATATCTTTCAAAAGTGCAGACTTGGGACTGATGTTTATACTAAAGGAACGATACCTACCCACAGGGGAAAGGCTTATTGCCATTTGCCAGCAGTGCATGTCACGGGAGATGGAAACCGAAAGCTGGTTTAATTCTCCCTGCGAAATATTGTAGTAACCATTGATGCCCATTTGCCACTTTTGCGTTAAAGCGAGTGTACCGCCGAAAGATGTGTTTTGGGTATAGTCCGAACGGAAACCCTGGTTAGGTACAAAGATTTTAGAAAAGCTTAGCGAGTAAGTAAGGTTCACAGACCAGGGAATGCTGAAGTCTGCAAACTCACCCGGGTTGTTAGTAATGTATGCCAGTTCGTTGTTGTATTCATCGTCAGTATAATTATTATTTCGCAGGAAATCATTTTTTTCCTGCTGCGTTTGCGATTCTGCGCTGGACTTTTTATCGCCACCGCGGAAATTACTTGACATAGATAAGTTGCCGCTTACCAGCCTTCCCAATGAAAAAGCATTGCGCTGCCAAAGTAAATTATTTACCCGCTGGCCCGTTGCATTTACCTGGTAGGGATCAAGCACCGCACCTGCTGTAATATTTATTTTATCAAACAAGTTACTCCTGGCCGATATAACAAATGGGCTTAGTTGGAATGAATCGAGAAAAAAGTTATAACTGGTATTAACGCTAAAGCCGTCAATGAGTGTTACTTTTTTCAATGCGTTTTCCCCGGTATCTTTTTTATTGCGCACCTTCATGGAAAGATTATTATCAATACCAAAGGTGAGGCCGCCAAACCTGCCGGGCGAATAACCGCTGAAAACATTTCGTTCAAAAACGGAGAATTGCCCTTTTCTGCCAGTGGTGTCAACCTGGGTAAAATAAAAATTATTTTTATTAAAATCAGGCTTGTAAGAAAATCCAAGTGTCGGTCGTATTTCATGCCGGAGGGCTTGTATTTTGGCATCTTTACTTTTGGCTGTTATCAACCCAAAAATCCTGGTGGAAATGCCTAAGCCAAAAGACATTTGCCTTGCCGTGTAAAATCCTTTTGTTACGGTGGTGTCCAGCTTCTTTTTCGTTGCATCCCAGGTTCTGAAAGTTTTGGTCTGGTACCAGGTTTCATCGTAACTAACGGACGGGGCTACCTGAAATGCGCCCATCTGCGGAAGTGAAAGAGATATAGGTAAAGAATGATGTGCGCCGAACTGGAGTGTATCTGCGATCTGTTTAAATATATGTCCAAGGGTATCATAAAAAGAGAAAAGGCTTTTTGCATTTCCATTGTAAGCGATCCCTAAATTTTCATACCATTTTGGCGTACCCACAAATTCTTTTTTCCTGAACGGATAAATGGTTTGCACGTTAAATCCCACATCAGGAAGGTTTACGTTAATGATCTTTAAATTTGTATTCTGGTTATGATTTGCTGTAATGGTTAAGTTGTATGGTTTGTCTTTCCATGTTTTTGAATAAGCAATAGACGAAGTGAGTTGGTTTTGAAAATTTAGCACAGGTCTATCGGGTACGTAAGAATTATAGCTGCTGCTTCCGGCGTTTACGTTTGCGCTAAAACTAACGCCGGGACGGGATTTGCTGTCGGTAGAGTGGCTCCAGGCAATGTGATAGCTTTTGCTTACTGAATAGTCCGGATCTCCTTTAAAATTCGATTTAAATTTTTGAACATCAAAAGCAATACTTCCCGTGTACCTGTATTTTTTGGTGTAATGGGGATTTACATTGAACGTCCAGCCGCCATACGAATAAACATTCGCCCTAAAAATTACATCCCAATAATCACTCACTACTTTGTAGTATCCTAATCCTTCAAGCCCCAGGCCACGCTGTTCATTAGCCGTAAAGTTGGGAGGAAGAAAGCCCGAGTGCCTTCCCTGGCTTAAAGGATATATGCCGAAAGGCAAATAAATAGGAATCGGAACACCTTCAAACTCAGGATGCACCGGCCCTGTAATAGCTACTTTATTGTTTATAAATTTTATCTTATTACTTATGAAAGCAAAATGCGGCGTATCGAGATCGCAAGTGGTAAATCTTCCTCTCAAAGCATAGAATACATCATTATTAATTTTCTTTATCACATCACCATATACATACATTTCTCCCTGCTGCGTATAGGTGCTTTTTGTAAGGCCCTTGCCTGTTTTCATATTAAAGCGAATGGAATCGCTTTGCGAAAGAAAATCAGCCTGCTTATATGTCGGCATAGATATTACCTTGCCGGCGCTATCCCGCTTAATAGAGGCAATGATATCCCCCGAGGCCTGGTCAAAAGAAATTAAGGGAGCACTTAGATCGTTGCCTTTATAATTGGTGGTCGCTTTTTTACCATAAAGCGTAATTATTTTTCCGGGCACATCAAGCACCATTGAGTCTTCTGCTGTATATTCTAAAACTGTGTCAACGGCATTTTTTGATTCCTTGTACAATAAAGTATCTGTGCTTTGGGTTAATGAAGAGGTATCATTCACAGATGAAGAGTCTTTCTTTCTTAAAGAGATGCTATCAAGAGAAATGACTGGCTTTAGGGGCAAGGTATCAACGACGCTTGCCTGAGCTTTTTCGGGCTTGATATTTTGCTTTTGTGGTGGAAGGGTATCAGCAAGTGAAGTTAAAAATGTGTGAAAAGGTTTGTAAAAAAAATCTTTATCCCTACTTTGAACCGTCTGTATAAATACTGCTACTGTTAGAGCTAAGGCCAATATAGTTTTTAAGCTAACTTTGTTTATCATGTTCATAGCAGTAGCCTACAAAAGTAGATAGATTTGAATTAAGGTTTTGTGAAGATTAAACACAATGAATTTCGTATCCAATAAAATAATTTAGCTAGATGTTCAATTTGAGTAAAATATTTCCATTTTTATCTTATCGCTTTTCATGTCTTATAATTTTTAGCCTGCTAATGGCTTGTAATATGGCTACAATTGCGCAGGGGAAAAAAATAAAAACGATAATCGTAGATCCTGGCCATGGCGGCTCAGATGCAGGAGCCCGCGGCGAATATGAAGGCACATTAGGATCACTCGAAAAAAATATTACACTCGCAATTTCCTTAAAACTTGTTGATGAGCTTAAAAAGCAATTGCCCGGTATAAATATCATTCCCACCCGCACCACAGATGTTTTTAACTCAGTAAAAGAAAAAGCAAAGTTTGCCAACGATAATCATGGGGATCTGTTTGTATGTATTCATGCCGATGCTGTTAATTTAAAAACAGGATCCCGCATTTTGGGCTATCGCGAGGAAAAATATACCACGGTGAAATATGTGGGAAAGGGTAAAAAGAGAAAGAAGATTGTGACGCCACATACACGTGAGGTACCTATTCGCCAGTATTTTAAAATACCCACCACGAGAAAAGGAACCAGCACCCTTATTCTCGCGGCGCATAAAACGGGCGATAAAATAAAAGCCCTGGAAGAAAGTGATATGCAATTTGAAACAAGTGATAACGACAGCACAGCAGACATAAATTACGATAGCCCTGAGTGGAAGGCGAGCGCCCTGTTATATACACAAAACTATTTTAAGCGAAGCTACCAGTTGGCAACCAATGTGCAGGAAGAAGTGGAAGCTACGGGCAGAAATAATTTAGGAGTATGGCAACGCCAGATTGGGATTAAGGTATTGCAGGCAACACAAATGCCAGCCGTATTAATAGAAACAGGATTTATCGCTAATTATGATGATGAAAGGTATCTTAACAGCGAAAAAGGCCAGCAGGAAATAGCGGAGGCCATTACCCGTGCCATTATAAAGTATAAAAACCAGGTAGATTCAGGTGGCAGTACCCCGGCACTAACTTCTCAAAAATAACTTGCCGGAATGTTCTTAAATTTGAGTATCCTTTTCAGTTCCACCATTTTGTAAAGTTTATATATTGATGTTGGTTTCCAATATTCCCGTAAAGATTTACTATTTTCGTGATTCCATTTTTTATAAAACCAAAGAATTCATAAGATTAATATCAACGTAAAAAAATGAAAATTAATAACGAAACGAAAATAGGCGTGCTTGCAATTGTCGGGGTTGCCGTCCTGGTGCTGGGTTTCAATTATCTTAAAGGTAAAAGCATATTCAAAAAAGAAACGCATTTGTATGCGGTATATCAAAATGTGCAAAGCCTCAATAAATCTAATTCAGTTATCATTAACGGGTTGCAGGTAGGTACTATTGCCAACCTTGATGGCGGTAAAGACATGAAGGAAATTGTTGTAACCATCACGCTTTCGAAAGATGTAAACATTCCGGTTAATTCGTTGGCAGTTATCAATCCAAATCTTTTAGGTAACCCGGTGATGGAAATTCAATTGGGCAATGCAACCAATTTTTTAAAAAATGGCGATACGCTTATTACTTCTCTCAGTGGAGGCGCTTTTGACGAGGCACTAAAAATAATAAACCCTGTTTTGTATGAGGTAAGGAACGCTGTAAAATCATTGGATTCTGTGCTACATATTGTGACAGGTGTGTTTGACCCAAATACAAAAAATAATGTAAAAGATATTATTGAAAATTTAAATAAAACAACCGCTTCATTTGCTTATTCTGCGGTCTCGCTGCAGAAATTACTGAATGCCCAAACCGGTGCGCTTGCTCATTCCCTGGACAACGTAAACACTTTTACCACCAACCTGAATTCAAATAACCAAAAGCTTAATGATATACTTTCCAACGCCCAACAGGCATCGGCTAAGTTTGCCGGCATTGATTTCAACAAAACGCTGGATACACTGAATGTGGCTGTAAATAATTTTAAGAAGGGTTCGGAAAAGATCAATAGCAAGGATGGTTCCCTTGGGCTGCTGCTAAACGATAAGGCATTATACAATAACCTGCAATCAACTGCCAATAAAATAAATATCCTTTTAGATGATATAAGGGTTCATCCAAAAAGATATGTAAACATTTCAGTATTCAGTAAAAAAGATAAGGGAAATTATATCACCGCTCCGTTGATAGATGACACCCTAAAAGTGGTTAACTAAAGTGATGCGACTGCTGACTAAACTTTTATGCTTTTTTATTTTTCTATTCATTGCCGTTAATTTATATGCACAGGTAGCTCCGCCTGCAAAGCGCGATACAACAAGAGAATTCGAAATTATCCGCGGGCCAAGTATGCGAACCCTTGAACTTGATTCGCTCACTACTCTCCAAACCATTGCCGGAGGTGCAGTGATAAAGCAAGGCACTACCACCTTCTACAGCGACAGTGCCATCATCAATCCTGTCACGCACGTGATTGAAGCATTTGGCAATGTTCATATTAACCAGGCAGACAGCGTGCAAACCTATGGCCAGTACCTTAAATATATTGGAACAGAAAAAACTGCTTATCTAAAAAGAGATGTAAAACTTACCGATAAAAAGGGAACACTATTTACTAATGATCTTGACTACAACCTTAACACTGGTATAGGAAATTACCACAATGGCGGAAAAGTTATTGACAAAGGAAATACCATTACCAGCAAGGAAGGAACTTACTATGCCGATACAAAAGATGTTTATTTTAGAAATGATGTGGATGTGATTGGTCCAAAGAACCGGATAAAGGCAGATTCGCTGATTTATAACATGTATTCAGAAGTTGTTTCTTTTACAGGTAACACCAATATTAAAAACAAAGAAGTAGACATCACTACTACGCAAGGCACGTATGATCTTAAAACCAGTAACGCCTTTTTTACCAGCCGCACTGCAGTAAAGGATAGCAGTGGCCGCGTGTACGTCGCAAACAATATGGCGCTCGAAGATAAATCCGGCAATGCCCAGCTTGAAGGAAACGCGGTGATAAAAGATTCAGCAAACGGATTTATTGTAACGGCCAACCAGATATTTCTAAATAAAAAAAATAATTCTTTTCTTGCCTCCCGCAAGCCGGTGATGATTATTATTCAAAAAAATGACAGCACCTACGTTGCCGGTGATACACTTTTTTCCGGCTATACTACGTCAATAAATTATAATGAAATGACTTTGAAAAAAGACAGTGTTTCAAAAGACACTTCGTCCTTAAAGCCTGCGGGAGAGAGTATTTCAAACGATACGCTATCTCTAAAAAAAAGGAGAGATAGTACACTATCCGATTCAGTAACAATAGGATTTAAAAAAAATATTTCACAGGATTCATTGTCTTTATATTCAAAAAAGGACAGCGCACACGTAACAGATACTTCCCATATTTCCGTGGATCAGCAAATGAAAGTTGATTCAACAAGCAAAGCGGAAAGTATAATAGATTCATTAAAAATGCCTCTGCGGGCTTTTTCAAAAAAACCGCCACCTAACGTACAGGATTACACGCAAAAGAGCGATTCGGCAAAATTAGTTTTACCAGGGCAAAAAAATGTACCAACCGATTCTTCTTCAATTGATACAAGTGTTGTCAATATAAATAAGCCGGAAAGCGATAGCCTCGAAAAGGAAGATATTATAAAGACAGATACTTCACATAAAACTGACTCTGTACGATATTTTATTGCCTTTCATCACGTAAAAATATTTAATGATTCTCTTCAAAGTGTTTCTGATAGCCTGTTCTTTTCATCAAAAGATTCCATATTCCGCCTTTTTAAAGATCCGGTAATTTGGAGTGGCGACAGCCAGGTAACAGGAGATACTATTTTTCTTTATACAAAAAATAAAAAAGCTGACCGCCTCTTCGCTTTCGACAGATCCATGGTTGTAAATAAAACCAAAGAAGGATTTTTTAACCAAATGGCTGGTAAAACGCTCAATGGATATTTTGTGAACGGAAAGATAGATTACATGCGGGTAAAAGGCTCCCAGGCAGAAAGCGTGTATTATGCCCGCGATGATGATAGTGCATACATTGGTATGAACCGCGCCTCCGGAGATGTTATAGATTTATATTTTAAGAATGAGAGCCTTTCAAAAGTATTGTTTGTAAATGATGTAAAAGGAAAAATGTATCCGATGAGAGAGATACCTGCCGAAGAAAAAATCTTAAAAAATTTTATCTGGCTTGATGACAGGCGGCCAAAAAATAAACTAGAGTTGTTTGAATAGCCTTAAGGCATCACTATTTTATCTTCTTCGCTATCTGCAATTTTCATATCAGGGAAAAGAGAAACAACCATCATAACCACTGAACTCAATATTAGCAAATAAAGCCCTGCCTTTTTCTCGGGGCAATAGGTATTGTAGCAGGAAGTGAATAATATATATATCCTTATTAAGTAGCCAATATTTACAGCCGATAAAATTATGTGCAATCTTTTTGCCCAAATTTTATCAAGGTAAATCAGTACAAGTGAGGCAATAGCAAAAAACATGATGAACATACCCGGCTTGCCATACATATTTTTTTCAGAAAAAAAACCATTAAAGCTCTTACCAAGATCCACGTAGTATGTCCAGGGTATGAAGCAGCTAATGATCATTAGAGTAGCTGCTGTAAAGCCGATTATCTTATAAAACTTCATGCCTGGTATTTTATTATTAAACCTATAACTATTGCTATTCCCATACTTAGGAGTGTTCCAATCACCAGGTATTCTGTTTTAATTTCCTGGCGGTCTTTTTCATTAAAACGAATAATACCTTTTGCTGCTATTAGCAATCCAATTGCAGAATATTG
>JBBPZF010000327.1:0-2010 GCA_038199105.1 Chitinophagales bacterium
TAAACTGCCTGCTGAGGAAAAAGCAAATGATGCAATTTTTATTACACAAAAATATTTTTCTGATTTTAGCAATGCACCTTCTGATTCAACAAAAGCGCTCCTAGCTGCAAAAGTTTTAAATGGGGATGGCGTAAATGCCGGAGCATTAAAAATTATAAGTAAGTATTCCGGTACAGATGCTGCTAATTTAAGTGAATATTATGCGGGGGCTTCTTATCTGCATCTAAAGCAATATGATAAAGCAATTAAATACCTCAAAGATTTTGATGCACATGGCGCCACGCAAATTAAAAGCCGGGCCTTGGGAATGATTGGAGATGCAAGCGCGGAGCTAAAGAAAAATGAAGACGCCCTGGACTATTATAAGAAGGCAGCAGATGTAAATGACAAAGATGAATATACTTCTTCCGAATTCCTTTTCAGGGCTGCACTTTTTGCTGAAGTTACCGGCAAAACGAAAGATGCAATTGAGCTTTTCAAAAAAATAAAAGATCAATACCCTCTTTCTGAAAAGGCCGCAGATGTAGATCGCTATCTTGCAAAACTTGGCGAATTTTCAGAATAAATATTTATTCCATTAATGGCAGCAGTAAACGAAAATTTATACAATTTTAATCCAGGCGTTCTTTCAAAGGATGCCTGTATTGTTATAGTGCATACCGAATGGAATGCAGATATAGTTAGCAAATTATTAGAAGGTTGTATAAGAACGCTGAAAAGTTATGGCATGCATAATTATAAGATCATAACAGTACCCGGTGCATTTGAAATATCCTTTGCTATAAAAAGTTTTTGGGAAACTTACCAGAATAAATTTGAAAAGCCGCAAGTGTTTATTGCACTGGGATGTGTTCTTCGTGGCGATACGCCCCATTTTGATTATGTATGCAAAGCGGTAACGGACGGTGTGGTGCATTTAAATTTTTCGTTGCCTGTACCCACTATTTTTGGCGTGCTTACTGTAGATAATCAGCAGCAGGCAGATGAGCGTATTGGCGGTAAACATGGCCACAAAGGCGAAGAGGCGGCTTTATCTGCATTAAAAATGATGGCGCTTAAATATGCAATTTCCAACCTTGGAAATATTTCTTCAACATAATTTTTAAGCGAAAGTATTTAAAGTTGTAATAAATTATTCCAGATACGTTTATCATGAAAGTACAATTATTCGTTCCGTGTTTTGTAGATCAGTTGTACCCGCAAACTGCTTTTAACATGGTAAAAGTTTTGGAGAAAGCCTGTTGCGAAGTTCATTATAATAAGAACCAAACTTGTTGCGGCCAACCAGCTTTTAATGCAGGCTTTTGGAATGAAGCCAAAGATGTTGCCTTAAAATTTTTAAAAGATTTTGTCCCAATGGACTCCTTTGGAGAAGGCCCCGACTACATCGTTGCTCCTTCGGCATCTTGTGTCGGCTTTGTAAGAAATTATTATTCGAAGCTATTCGAAAACTCATCTTATCATAACCAGGTAAAGGATCTTTCAAACAGAATTTTTGAATTCACTGAATTTCTAACCGAAGTTTTAAAGATTGAAAATTACGGAGCAGAGCTTAAGGCAAGAGCAACTTATCATGATAGCTGTGCGGCATTGCGGGAATGCAAAATAAAAGACGGCCCGCGAAAGTTGTTGAGTAAAGTAAAAGGCCTTGAATTAGTTGAAATGATTGATAATGAAACCTGCTGCGGCTTTGGCGGTTCGTTTGCTGTTAAATTTGAAGCGATATCCATTGCAATGGCAGACCAAAAAGTGAATAATGCCCTGGCAACTAATGCAGAAATTATTATCTCCACTGACTTAAGTTGCCTGATGCATATTGACGGTTATATTTCAAAAAAAGAATTGCCTATTACAACTATGCACATAGCCGATGTGCTGGCAAGCGGTTGGGATTGATATTAATATTTTTTCTGTCAATAATATCTTTACTGCCGGATTTTGTTCCGGCAGTTTTCTATACTTGCATTTGATTTCTAAAAATTTTTCGTTGCTGCCTGGTTGTATTTTTAA
>JBBPZF010000328.1:0-6093 GCA_038199105.1 Chitinophagales bacterium
CAGTACGCGGACTGCAGCATCCCATTTGATGGGTAAGAAATTTTATACCGTCTATATTCGGGAATAATTTATTGTTCTCCTGTTTCACCGAATCAGTATTCAGGTCTGCAGAAGTAATGTCAGCAGAAGTTTTACCTTGCTTATATAGTTCAATTAGTATATCAGTTTTGCTTCTGTAACTTTCTTTTCTGCTATACCCTAATTGCTCCGTAAGCGCCTCCTTTAATATTTCAATATTCCTGTTCTCGCAATAAACCAAAGGCACTACAATCCAGTGATTGGCTGTGCCAACTTTTCCGTCAACACGATGATAACCCATAAATGTTTTATCAATAAATTTAGTAACATCAGGAGCCTTCCACTCAAACGTTCTTTCTTTTACCACGGGATCTTCTGTTGCATGAAAAGTGTTTTGCCGGGTTATTAAACTTCCGACCCGCAAATCAAGATTTACTTTTCCAACCAATACTCCGTACATGAAAATCGGATCGCCTTTTAATAAAGGTGTGATAGCAAACTTATGTTTTGCCGGAACGTTTTGTGGCAAGAAGAATGGGGTATTATCAAGGTCAATAGCCGTCCCTTTTTGTAGATCTCTTAACGCCACTACTACATTATCCCACCGATGTATTTGTAAAAATTTTTCAGCAGTAGTTTGAAGGGAAGTTGAAATCATAATTTTGTTTTGATAAGAGACAAGATTTAAATGAGCTGAATGTCATTTATAAATTTATAATAATCTGGTTTGAAACTGTGGCGTAGTGTGATGTTTAGTATAGCTTCCTAATTCAGGGAAAGACTCAATATTTGCAAAAGGATTGAACAAAAATTTGTTTGTAATAAATCTCAGCAAGTCAATTTTCGATTCCAGGATAGTTATTGAAACGCTATTTACAATGATTTCCTTAGAATTAATGTAAACGGATTTCTTATTTTTTCCTGTTTGTTTTCAAGAATTAACCTTGCAGCCGACTCCCCCATTTTTGCATGATCGGTTGAGAGCACAGTAATGCCATCAAGTAATATTTCTTTTAACGGCGTTTCATTATAGGAAATAAGACCGACGTCTTTTCCGATTTTCAACTTTGCGGAGTTGCAGCTTTTAATAAGGTTTACAAAGTCTGTTTCTTCTATAACAATGTAAGCTTCGCCTGCATTTATTTGTGTATTTGTTTTTACTTCGTGAATTACCGTGTTCGCAAAATCATTCTGCATGCAAAAAATCCGGAAGCCGTTTATGATCTCGCTGGGGTAGGAAACCATTTTAGGATGCACAAGAATAAGCTTATTATATTTTTTCAAAACCGCCAGACCTGTTTCAAGTGCATCCACAATGTCATTTTTAAAGTCCTGGTAAACTGCAGCATATTTTTTATTTACATAGCTCAGGTCTTTATCAAGTATAACCAATTTTTCCGGTGGGATCTTTAAAATTAAATCGTATGCCTGGGCTATATTTTCGTAAAAATGAGGCATAATCACAAAGTAATCATAATCACTTAGGTTATCTAATATCAGGCTTTCCAGCACCTTTGCATTGCAATGATGGATCTTAAGATCAACTATTGCATGATCTCCCATAGCTTCAATGAAAGAATTATATATCTGCTTTTTATAATTGCTGATCTTGTTAAACAACAATAATATCCTGTACTGCGTACAAATGTCGGTGCGGTTAATATAAAAGCCCTTGCCTTTTATAGCCGAAATAACTCCGCGATGTTCCAGGATATCGTATGCCTTTTGTACCGTGTCCCTTGATAGAAGGTATTCATTACTTAGCTCATTAAGCGATAAAATTTTATCTCCTTTTCGCAGTTTACCCTGCTTAACTGCTTTTGAAATACAATCAATTACCTGCCTGTATTTTGGAGTTTTCCTGTCTTCATCAATCTCAAAAAGGGGGCCTTTCGAATTTACTAATTGCATAAGTTATATTTTAGGTGCCGTGTTAGTTTAGTACCAATAGAAAATCATTTGCCAAGGCGTAGCATCACTACGTCATGCGGGGCAAGCGTTGCTTTAAAATTTGTAAGTGTAGTACCTGCGTTTATATGTTTCCATACATCTCTTATTTTCAAATTGTTTGCAATCTTATATTCGCTCCAATTAACATCAATAGTTTTCGGTTGCCCGCCCCTGTTGAAAAAGCAAATAGCGCTATCACCGTTACTCAAAGGCTTAAGGTAGATTTCAAAATTTTCTTCGTCCTTAATTTTATAACCCTGTTTACCCATTGAATCCTGGTCTATGGCAATAGCTTCCTTGTTCGTTAGCAGCGTTAATGTTTCTTTACTCATATTTCTCAAATCATTGCCTGCCATTAGCGGTGCTGCCAACATACACCATAAACTGAAATGCGCTTTTTCTTCGGAGGGCGTTAGTCCACCATTCCCCACTTCAAGCATATCAGGATCGTTCCAATGTCCGGGTCCGGCATATTTTTCAAGGCCTTTTTGCATGTCAAGATTCGCAAGCACACTACCACCCCATACCTTGCCCTCTTTTGCATAGCCTTTACTCCATACATTTGATATGTCGCCGGTGGTGCGCCACAATTGGCCTACAGTATCCGCCCACTCCCATGGCTTGTTGAGTCCCCATTCACACAAGCTGAAAACAATGGGACGCTTCGCTGTAAACAATCCATCTCTCATCAGGGTATAAGATTCTTTTGCATTTTGCCCTTCGCTGTTGCACCAATCAAATTTTAGATAATCAACGCCCCACGATGCATATGTATAAGCGTCCTGGTATTCATGACCACGGCTTCCCGGTCTGCCGGCACAAGTATTTTTTCCGGCACAGGAATAGATACCAAATTTTAATCCCTTGCTGTGTATGTAATCTGCAAGGGCCTTTATCCCCGAGGGAAACTTTTCCGGATCTGCAATGATAAAACCCGCGCTGTCTCTTGCAATTTGCCAGCAATCGTCAATTACAACATATTGATAACCGACATACTTCATGCCGCTTGTTACCATTGCGTCTGCAACAGACCGTAGCACTTTTTCATTGATGCCATCGCATTCAAATTTGTTCCAACTATTCCATCCCATTGGTGGTGTAAGGGCTAACCCGGAAAACTTTTGAGCCATTAACTGCTGCGCTGCGGTAATAAGAAGTAACAGTAAAACTTTTTTCATATTTTATTTTAAATAGATGTATACTTTGCCCGAAGGCGTATAGCTGCAAACTTTGAAAAACTATTCGATGGAGGTTTATTCTAATTTCTTTTATCAAAAAGCATCATCGGCATCTCCCTCTTTATTTCAGCAAATCGTTATTTGGTTTTTGTCCCGCTAACTGTCCGCCATCAAGCACTAAAATTTGTCCCGTCATAAAGCTGCTTTCCTCACTTGCCAAAAAAAGAAATGCCGGAGCCACTTCTTCAACCTTGCCGGTACGATTCATTGGTATGTACCGATCTGCAAATTGCTCCGCAAATTCCGGTGAATCAATTTCCATAGACATTGGTGTTTGTATATAACCCGGACACACAGCATTAACCCGAATTCCAACGTGCGCAAGTTCAAGCGCCATGGTTTTAGTAAGCATGATAATACCTGCTTTAGATGCGTTGTAATGGGCATAACCAAACTCTCCATCTAATCCATTTTTACTTGCCATATTTACAACAACACCCTTTTTGCGTAGGGCCATATTTTTGCAAACAGCCTGTGCAACAAAGAACATCCCGGTAAGATTAATATCAATTATTTTTCTCCACTCCTCTGCAGTAATATTTAAAAAAGGAGTTTCATTGGCAATACCTGCATTATTAACCAACACATCAATAGGGCTGTTTTCTTCGACATTGTGAACTGCATCAATTACCTGTTGCTGGTTACTTACATCAACTTCAAAAATATTTACGACGTCTGCGATTTTGGATAATTGCTCTTTGGCCTTTACCAGGTTTGGGTTGTTGTTGTCAAAAATGCTGATCGCGGCACCTTCATTTGCAAACTGCCTGGCAATTTCAAAGCCGATGCCACGGGCACCGCCGGTAATAACAACATTCTTTTTATAAAATCTTTTATTTGATAGAGTCATATTAGTAATTCGTTTACAAATTAACGATAAATTTGTTTACAAGTAAAAAAGTCTAAAAATAAATATCCGGTAATTTAAACAGTACAGTACGGCATGCAACCTGAAACAAAACCTTTAATTTTCCGAAATATTAAATTATAATTTCCATGCGTGTAAAAGAAAAAACTTTACAAGGCTTTTTATTGATGTTCTTATTTCTTTTTACCCTTCAGATAACAGTTGCCGCAGTAAAAATCTATCCTATACCTGGTGGTCTCAATCCTTCAGTAGTTTATAGAGTATTTATAAATAAACAGGAAGTTTTTGTTTACGATTCCCCGGTGCCTGCTGCTTATTGCAGTTTTGATATGAACAGTGGTGTGGAGATTGTAATTAAAGTAAACAGGGATGTGAAATGGGTAGATGTCCGCCCGCTGGCTGCTGGTGTTATCCCGGTATTCAAAGACAGTACGATTCGGCTTTATCTTAAAAAACCAATGCAATTAAGCATCGAGATGAACGGCAGTATTAAAATGCCGTTATTCATTTTTGCTAACTCTTTTGAAAAAAGTATTCCTTCAAAGAATGATCGCAATGTTTTATTTTTTGAAGCAGGCAAAATATATCACCCCGGTATCATCACTTTAAAAGATAATCAGACTTTGTATGTAGAAGGCGGCGCATTTGTAACGGCGGTAATTGAGGCCAATCATGCAAAAAATATCCGCATTTGCGGTCGCGGAGTTTTGGATGGAACGTATAACAATGACTTTGATGATGCTCTTATCAAAGCAGGAACATTTCCAGAAAAAAAGAATGAAGAAGGAAAAAAATATCGTCGCTTTATCAACTTAAGGGATTGTGAAAATGTAACTGTTGAAGGTGTTACGATGCATAACAGTACCAGCTGGGATGTAGTACCCATACACTGCGATAAGGTGCATATTGATAACATTAAAATTGTAAGTGACAATGCGAGCGATGATGGAATTGATATTGTAAGAAGCAGGAATGTTCTAATTGAAAATTGTTTTATACGCACCAAGGATGATTGTATTGCGATAAAAGCAACAATGGATTACCCAAAAAGTGAGGGTATAGATTCTATGCTGGTGCGGCACTGTATTTTCTGGAATGCGGCATGGGGCAATGGCCTGGAGATTGGTTTTGAATTAAATTCCTCAGAAGTAAAGAATATCAGGTTTGCAGATAACGATATTATCCACGTTGAAGCAGGCGCAGCCATCAGTATACATAACGCGGGTACGGCAACCGTTAGTAACATTATATTTGAAAACATCCGCATTGAAGATGTAAGACAAAAGTTATTCGACCTCGCAATCTTCCGTTCACAATACTCTGATGATGGAACACATGATGAAGCTGAGAGAGAAAAGCTATACCTCAACGGCGCATGGGATGGTGTGCTTTCCGTGCCTCCAAATGAAAGAGAAGCCCATACAAAATTCCGCGGACACATACAAAACGTTCTATTAAAAAATATCCAGATTATAGATGGCGGCTTACCTTTTTCTATTTTTTACGGATCAGATAATGATCATAAAATTGAAAATATAAAGATTGAAAACCTTACCCTATATGGAAAAAAAATTAATAACATCAAAGAGGCTAAGCTATACATAGAGAATACATCAAACGTTAAGATCGATTGAATTTATCATACTAAGGATTGCCTGATTTTTTAATTAAGATCGATCTTCTATCAATAAGTTTTTATTCTTATACTTTAACATGAAAAGAAAACTCGCGCTTTTTTACTTTTTTTTAATTGCCATCAATACAGTTTATTCCCAGCAAAAAATATCATTCAGCATCAACGGAAATCAATTAATAAGTAAAGCAAAATGGATTGCACCGGCAGCTGCTGCTCTTAATTCTTATGGGGTTTATCATTTTAGAAAAGTCTTTGTGATGCAATCCATGCCGGACTCTTTCTTAGTAAATATATCTGCCGATAATCGTTATAGACTTTACGTTAATGGTGTTTCAATAATTTGCGGACCACAACGATCTGATGTTGCTCATTGGCACTATGAA
>JBBPZF010000329.1:0-2295 GCA_038199105.1 Chitinophagales bacterium
GCGATTAAAGCATTCTCTTTAACGATATTAGGAAAGCTTGCTAAAAAATTCCCGGAAATATTGCCGGAGATAAAGTTATTAATTGAGGAGCAAAGCCCGCATCAAAGTTCTGCTTTCAAATCAAGAAGTAAACGGCTTTTGAAAGAGCATTCGCTATTGTAAAGTTTTTTTGTGAAATATTTTTACCTCAGAGCCCTTTGCCATAAATATGGATGCCGGTTTGGTATCTTTCAAAAAAGAAAACTCATTTCCATATAAGCCGTTAAAATCACAATCAATGGTGTAATCACTAACGGGATATCTCCCAACGCGGATGTTGCACTTCGTATTCGTAAGTTTTTACCGGGCTTATTTTTGAAAAACCCCAGCATTGATCGGCAATAAATTCCTCTTCGCTGTTGATGCGCATCGGCAAAGATTTTTTCTCGGAAACCGCGCTTATCTTATTCCATTTGTTTTTGAATTTCCATTCATAACCAGTTTCAACAGCGCCTCCTTTGTCGTTTTGAAAATGGCGCATTTTCATTGCGGAATATTTTTCTTTATAGATGCTGTTTGCGACGAAGGCTATTGCGGGCTTTGGCACTATCTCTTTAATAAATGCAACTCCCTTTCTCCATGTGCCGTTGGTATTATTTTTTACATAAAAACGCAGGTTTACTTCTTCAAAATTTACATGATAAGGAACAGTGAATCCCATCATCTTCGTATTCATAAACATAAAACCCACAAGGCTTACATAAGTTTTTTCCCCGAAAGAATCAAGTACGGTATTATAAGGGATAAACGGCGTAAGTATGTCGGACGGCACGGCATAATTTGCCATGATAAGATTGTTCCAGGCGGCATTCAAAAAATATGATTTCATATCGTTAAGTTTTTGGCCGGTAAAACGAGCGAAAGATTAATCGCAAATTTTGGTCATAGGTGAAATAATTATAAATCCAGTTACTAAAAACTGACAGCCGGTTTTTAACTCCTAATAACAAAAAAAGATGCAGCCCCATCCATATCATCCACGCGAAAAAACCTTTGAAATGAAGATGGGGTTTTGGAATATCAACCACAGCAAGATTGCGGCCCACCGTAGCCATAGAACCTTTGTCATGGTATTCAAATTCCTCCATCGCATTATCATGTGTAAGTAGCTTATTTAGGTTACTACCTAATTTGTCGCCTTGCGCTATCGCAACAGAAGCAACCTGCGGATGCCCGTGTGGGTACTTCTCAGTTTCCATATAAGCCACATCGCCTATGGCATAAATATTTTCAAAGCCCTCTACTTTATTAAACCTGTCAACCTTTATACGGTTACCTTTTACAATTAAGTTTTTATCAATCCCCTCAGGCACATTTCCTTTAATACCCGCAGCCCATATTACCATGCATGAATCTATGGTTTCACCATTCTGCATGGTTACTGTTTTACCATCATAATTTTTCACGATAGTCCCTGTCTTCAAAATCACGCCAAGCTTTTCTAAATAATTCATTGAGTCGTGGCTCGATTTCTCAGACATAGTGCTCAATGTTTCAGCGCCGCCTTCCAATAAATAAATTTTCATTTTACCAAAGTCTATCTCCGGATAATCCTTTGGAAGAACAAATCTGCGCATGTCTGCTATGGCGCCGCTCATTTCAACACCAGTTGGGCCGCCACCAACGATAACAATAGTCAGCAGCTTTTCTAAATCTTCCTCTGTTTTTGCGTATAACGCATCTTCCATATTCTGCAACAACCTGTATTTTATCTGCAGCGCTTCCACCGTACTCTTCATTGGGAAAGTATGATCTACTAATTGTTGATTGCCAAAAAAATTGGTGTCAGCGCCGGTAGCCAATACAAGAATATCAAATGAATACTCTTCTTCGCTCGTGATTACTTTTTTATTAGCAGTATCAATGGAAGTGACCACCGCCATCCTGAAATGAATGTTATCTTCTTTATGAAATGCCTTTCTTAAGGGAAACGAAATATCGCTGGCATCAAGTCCCGCCGTGGCTACCTGGTAAAACAAAGGCTGAAACTGGTGATAGTTAAAACGATCTATGAGGGTAATATCAAAACCTTTTTTGCTCGTGAGTTTCCGGGCAAGTTTCAACCCGCCAAACCCGCCTCCTATAATTACTATTTTCATGGCGCAAAGTTAAGGCAGAAAAACGCAGCAGTGATAATGATCCATGTTAGCGGCTGGGCACGTCAGTCTTTAAGCCTTCTGTTACAAAAAGTGAATTTAAGAGTTTATCAGCGGTCAAAAATGCAACTACTTTAGAAAGCAAAGACACTGCAGTAGC
>JBBPZF010000330.1:0-2204 GCA_038199105.1 Chitinophagales bacterium
CGGGAGCAAAAGCGGCAATTAATTTACGTGAGGTTATATCTGTTGTATTGCTTACAACTATTATTTGTATCATCATCAGCAAAGCCGAAAGGACCACAGGAAACCATCGCAATCTTGCGAAGCCCCAACCGGCCAACCATCCAATAAGAAACAGGAAAGAGAAAATGTAAAATTTTGTGATTGCATAAAACGCGGTGAATTCACCGGTAAAAGTGTTGCTTACTATTTTACTAATAATAAATAACAGCAAAAGCAAAGGCAATATGGTGGTAATAAACCTGAAGCGAAAATTATAAAAAATAGTTCCGGCAATAAGGCCTGTTGCTAAAAAAATAGTTTCCGTTATCCATTGATTTTCGAGGACAGAATAGTATTCATTGAGATGCCACAGGATGTAGCCGGCGACTACTATAGAAGGTATTATTAAGAGAAGGAGTTGAGACCTCACCCCAACCCCTCTCCGCAAGCGGAGAGGGACAATATCGTTTGCTGTTCTTTTCAATTTTTATTTCTAAAATTAATTTTAAGCCCCTGACGTGGCTTGACGCACGTTAATCTTAAATAGCAAATATTTTACATTCACTTTTATTCAATAAACTCATTATTCTTTTTTCATTGTCGAGCATCTTTCTTTTTAATGGAGAAAGATTGAATGCGAGTTTTAATTTATCTGTGCTGTTTTTTTCAGGCTTTATAAAAAGCCATTGCAGCCACGTATTGATCTTTATTTTTTCGAAACTGTTTGTTAGTTGCACAAAAACAATCACCAGCTCTTTGCCTGCTTTATCAATTATTTCTTCAACCTGTGCTGCATTGCTAAACGATGAAATACAAAGGACTGACGCATTTTGTTTATTAAAATATTGAAGCAGGTCATTTTGTTTTTGCCAATGAGCGGTGCTGATAAAGTATTTTATTTTTTGCAGCGGATCATCTGAATAATAAGTTTTCGCTTGCTGATCAGGAATGAATTTTATTAATTCTTTCTGCCTGTTTAATTGCTCATAACTGTTCCAGGTAACTGTTTTAAAATAATTCAGAAAGATATTATTAAACTCTTCGTAAACATCATTGCTTATCGCGTTATAAAATGATGCGTAAAAATAAATGTGCGATGCATAAGGATCATTCGTTTCCGGCACACGAACAACCAACTCCTTGTTTTTTGCATATATTTTCCAAACAATTCTTCTTACATCATCATTATTTTCAAAATTTTTATAGTTGAGAAATTCGCCTTCTACTTTTCTCATCTCTTCAATTCTTGTATTGGTATCTTCTGTTTTTTTTGGACGTGCTATAAAATTATTTGTTTCAAACCGTGGCGGATGTGCGAAAAAATTACTGCTTACCGGGAACTGCGTTACAAAAGAAAAAAACTGAAATAAGTCTTCAAAATAAATAATGCTGTTATTGATATCGTATTCTTTTATGTGACGGAGCGGCCAGTTATAGAAGCCCTTAATGTATGTTGAAAAAAAACTTTTTTTTGCCTTCGCAGGAAGAAGGGAAAATTTTGGAGAAATATTTTGACCATCATAAAAAAGGCACAGGCGTATATAGCCAAATAAAGGTTTCATTGCATTATCAATTTCGATTTGTACCTGCTGTTTATCTTCAACCCCGTTGTCCTTTTCCCCAACTTTTATTTTCAGGCTACTTCTCTTATTTTTTTTATTTAGTAAAAAAAATAACCATGGAATAAAAGCGCTCAGAAATGAAAAGATGAGGATCGCCAATGCAAACCAAAAAGTAATTGTAATAAAAAGATCAATAATTGCGGTGCGTGCAGTTTCAGGCAGCGTATTATTTTCTCTTAACCATTTTGCCGACCAAACAAGTGCTGCTATTAATAATAAAAGGTGCAGCCTCACAGGTATGAATATACCAATACGTTTTATTTTTTCTTTTATAGCTGCGATTTTCATTCACCGGTAAAATTCATTCAAATTAAATATAAATAAAAACTAAAATCTGGTTGGGCGTGTAGGGACAGGTCGCGACCTGTCCGTACGCGACCTGTCCCTACATTGAACATTTTACATTTTCTTTGCATGAAGCCGCTAACAATGATTTTGTACGATTCATGCCCGATTTGCCGCAGCAAAAATATTCTGCCGGTCTTTACTGTAAAGGACTATACGGTGTCTATGGAAGATTTTGAAATATGGGAATGCAAACATTGCACACTTCGCTTTACGCAA
>JBBPZF010000331.1:0-2272 GCA_038199105.1 Chitinophagales bacterium
AAAAAACACGACTCGATAAAATTCATAAAACTCGCATGGTCTTTTTTATTGGAAGTAACGAGGCCAATGGTGGCGTAAACCGAAACTTTAATTAATGCAAAGCTTGCACCCGTTACGGCAAATAAAACTTTTGTCATAGCAAAGCCGTCGATAAATGGCATAAGAAGGCAGGCTATCATAACTAGCGCCAGGGCCAACAGCATGGAATTTTTATAACCTATCCGTGTGATGTAAGAGGCTACAAGAAAAGAAACAATCGCGATGCTCAGGTCTTTAAAAGCTTCCAATATACTCGCCGCTCCTTGTGTAACGCCGTAATTATTTTGGACCTGGAGAATCACAGTTCCAACACTATTTAATAAAATAGCAAAAACAAAATAATTGATAAAAAGAGAAAGTTTTATTCGCCAGTTATGCATAAGCAATCGTTAGAATTAATAAAACCGAATATACAATTAATTAAAATCTTGTTTATAGATTATAACTTTCAGCACTTTAAAAATTTTAGAAATATATTATAATTGGATGGCGGCTAATTTTGAATGATTTCTTAGCTTACAGAAATTTATGAGTTATAAATAACAAGAGTGATATTTTCCTTTATTAAAAATGTTTATGAAAAAATATGACGCTATAATTATCGGTTCGGGCCAGGCCGGCGTACCACTTGCAAAAAAAATTGCAAACCAAGGTTTTCGAACCGCAATAATAGAAAGTAAACTTATAGGAGGTACCTGCATCAATTATGGATGCACGCCAACTAAAGCGATGGTAGCTTCGGCCCGCATTGCACACCTGGCAAATACAGCAGAAGAAGTAGGAATTAATGTGAAAGAAGTAAGTGTAGATTTTAAAGCAGTGATCAAAAGAAAAAATCAAATTGTAAAGAAAGCAAGAAACGGCTCAGAAGACAATTTGCTTAATACAAAACATCTCGACGTGATTTATGGAGAAGCAAGCTTCTTAAATAATAAAGAAATAAAAATTGTACTGGCAGACAAAAAAGAAAAGATAATAACAGGAGATAAAATATTTATCAATGCAGGAGCCAGGCCAACAATCCCTGGTATTGAGGGTTTGGATAAAATAAAATATTTAGATTCAACATCCATAATGGATTTAAAAGAAGTGCCTCAACATCTGCTGGTAGTAGGCGCAAGCTACATTGCGCTGGAGTTTGGTCAGATGTTTAAAAGATTTGGCAGCAAGGTTACCATTCTTGAAAAAGGCGATAATTTTTTACAAAGAGAAGATGAAGATATTGGTGACGAAATAAAAAAGTTTTTAGAAAAAGAAAAGCTGCAAATTTTTACTAAAGCATCGGTTCAAAAATTTTCTTTAAATAAAAATAAAATAATTGCAACTGTAAAAATTGGTACGACTGAAAAAAAAATATCCTGCTCGCATGTATTAATTGCAACAGGCAGAACGCCAAACACAGAAGCATTGCATCTTGAAAACACTACCATACAAACAGGGATAGGTTATATTAAAGTAAATGATAAGTTAGAGACTGAAGCGAAAGATGTATATGCATTGGGTGATATTAAAGGCGGCCCGGCTTTCACGCATATATCTTATAACGATCATTTAATTGTTTGCGGAAATATTTATGAAGGCGCTAATGAATCCATCAAAAACAGGATGGTACCTTATACAATGTTTACCGATCCGCAATTTGGAAGAATTGGCCTAAACGAAAAAGAAGCAAAAGAAAAAGGCATCAATTATAAAGTTGCCTGCCTGGAAATGGCGCATGTGGCACGAGGAATTGAAACGAACGAGACTACCGGCTTCATGAAAGCAATTGTGGATCCCGATTCCAAACAGATTCTGGGTGCAGCAGTTATCGGTGAACAAGGTGGTGAGATTATGAGTATGCTGCAACTTGCCATGATGGGAAAGATTTCTTATGATGTATTGAGGTGTGGCGTGTTTGCACATCCATTATATGCTGAAGCATTGAACAATTTATTCAATGGCTTCGATAGCGATAAATAATATCTATTGCAGCTTGCCTGCAAATCATTCTGCGCCATCTATCATCGCTCTTTGTATTGCATATTGCCCAATCTTTTTTCCTGTTACCAAACCGGCTTCGCAAGCCTAAAAATGTTTATTCACACTAATTGAGTTTTAAATAAATTTTACTTGCCATCCTTCTTAAAATCTTGCTGTAATGCCCACATTGATTGTATAATCAGCAAAGGCAGCATCGCCTTGTGAATACACGCCGGTCATTCTTGTTTTTATTTTGTCAGGTACGCTTTGC
>JBBPZF010000332.1:0-3367 GCA_038199105.1 Chitinophagales bacterium
AGATTGAGGCGTGAGGTAAAAGGTGTAAGAATAAAAAGAAAATAAAATCGGGAGTTTATCAATTAAGACAACCAATTTACAAAAATCAAAAAAACTGTTATGAAAAAAGTGATTTCATTTCGCCTGTTAGTAATTGCGATTTTTTGCATGGCTTCTATATCAATTAAAAGTGAAACAACGGCCTGTAAATCAATTTGCCAATGTACTGCACAATCAGGAGCAGCAGCTTCTGTAAAGCTGGTACAAGCAGAGACTGAAAGCAATTGCTATAAGCCCGATTTTTTTTACATAAATATCTAAATGTAAATAAGCGATAAGAAGCACATGCTAAACACGTGTATGGTATTGCGTGACTAAAAATTTTAAAATAAAATAAAAACAAAACAATGATTAAGATTTCTGAACTCGAAAAAATTTATCGCACGGAAGAGGTGGAAACCGTAGCATTGAATAAGCTTTCCTTTGAAGTGAAACAGGGAGAATTCGTGGCAGTGATGGGCCCTTCGGGTTGTGGTAAATCTACATTGCTCAATATTGTTGGCTTGCTTGATGATCCTGATGATGGAAGTTTCTTATTCAACGGAATAGAAGTGGCTGATTTCAACGAACGTAAAAGAGCCGATCTGCGTAAACGAAATATTGGATTTGTATTTCAGAGCTTTAATCTTATTGATGAGCTTACTGTTTTTGAAAATGTAGAACTTCCCCTTATTTATCTTGGAGTAAAAAGCGATGAAAGAAAACAACGGGTTGAAAAGGTGCTTGATAAAATGCAAATTATGCATCGCCGAAACCACTATCCACAACAACTAAGCGGAGGCCAACAGCAACGCGTGGCCGTAGCCAGGGCGGTAGTTAATAATCCAAAATTAATTCTTGCTGATGAACCTACAGGAAACCTTGATTCATCTAACGGAAATGAAGTAATGCAATTGCTTACTGATCTTAATGAACAAGGCACTACCATCATAATGGTGACCCATAGTGAGCATGATGCACGGTACAGCCATCGCATTATAAGAATGCTCGACGGGCAAACAGTTACAGAAAATATTTTGGTGTAGAGACGATGCACCGCGTTTCTATAGTTAAAATTTTCACAGGCTTCACCTCATCAGTACCCTTACTAATTGCCTCGTATAAATTTTGAACATTTGTTTCCACAATCTTACCGCAGTCCTTACTGCCGGGTTTATTCCATGTACCATCGCAGCAAACAATTATTCGTTTCATAACAATTAATAGAAATGGAAAATAAAATATAAATGATCGGAATCAGCCGTAGTGAGTAAACTTATGTTCTCCTTTTATCCCCATTTAAAAATTTCCCGGATATATGCTGATAAGCTTCTGAGGTATGGTCGCCAGCTTTGCCGTCTGGCTTCAATGGCAGGCCCGCATCGTTTAGTAAACTTTGCAATTGAAATGCCTGTTGATTAAAATTCTTCGATTTACAGATAACCTGTTTGAATGCCCTTGCCTATCTGACCTATAGGCCGTATTCGGGAACCTTGTTAAGAACACTTTCAGTATTAAGTTTTAGTTGGGTAACAAAAGAGTTCCAATTTTTATAAACTCTTACTGATGCTTTCTTGATATGTATGTTATACACCTTTTCCAGTTTGTTTTGAATCAGATAAAGACTATTCTGTAAAGTTTGGACCATTATAAATTGTTTATGAGAAGGGATTTTATAAGTATCTATGAAACCTCTTTTTAAAGTTTTAGTACAGTTATCTAAATTTTGGGGCCAATATGTTTCTTGTTTTTTATTTTGGGGCACTAAAATCCCTTCTTCAAACTGATCAGCCCAAGATTCAAATTCACCTTTAAGATTAAGAAATAGTGATTCACTTATTATGGAAAAATCTAAATCACTATTCGCAGTAAATGGATTGCCATAATTTGGTGGCGGACTTATTGAGAATCCAGTCTTACCACTTCCGATAAGTTTGATTCCGGAAGGACTAATATTTAGATTGTCTGCTAAGTATTGAGTTATTTGTTCGAATAATAATGGCTTCAACTTAAAAACATAGGGAACATTATTGATTAGACTATGACGCAGGAATGAGTCTCGTTCGGAGTAGTGTATGTTCGAAAAATTTGTAAAAAAATCTTTTGGATTTGTATAGACGTCTGCTATATTAAAAGCGGTATCTGAAAGCCTTATATAGTCCCCAATGTTAACCATATATTTTAATTAGTTTCCTATTTTTATGATTCTTGTATAGATTTAATAGATGCTTTTTCCTGATTGAAATTTGTTCATTTGTTTTGGGACTTAATATTTTTGGCTCTGGATACTTTATTCTAGCAATAATTTCAGCTGCTTTTTCATCAGATAAATTATCAGACATTGGGATATTAAGCTTATTAAACACTGCTTTTAAGCCAACCATATTAGTTCCATAATAAGCAACCTCTAGATAAAATATTGGAATTAGATTTCTTGGAATAATATATCTTAAAGTGGTTGCTAAAAATATTTCCTTAATTTTTCTTCGTAAGGATTTTTCAAAGTCATTAGTTAAAACTCTAACTAATTGCTGCTCGATTGTACTTGCACCTTCAATTTTCTTATAAAATATTCTATTCCTCAATGCCCTAAACATAGCTATAATATCGAATCCCAAATGATATTTGAATCTATGATCTTCTCCAGAAATTAAAAGGTTTTTCAAAATTTCTTTTTTGTCTTCAGTCATTTCAGATGAATAAATGTTAAGTAGTTTACTTTTAATTAAGCAATACTCATTTGGATAAAGGTATTTTGCTAAAATTGAAAGTGGGTTGAACATTTGTATTTTTAAATTCTAACTAACGTCAGATTTTGAATTCGAAAAGAAAAGTTTTATGATTTTCAAACTCCTTCCTAAAAATAGAGAGATTTAGGGAAATAATCGTAAGAAATACACCTTAACCCGTGCGAAGTCGCTAAAGTGGTTTCAATGTTATAGCGCAACGCTGTTATCAAATATAAGTTTCAAACGGAAACTCTTTTTTTTGTTTTAAAAAGTGACTAAAAGAAGGGAAGTTTTTACGCTTCCACCACTTGGGTGAGGCCAACAGCAAACCGATTTTCTATTTCAACTTCGCCACTTCAAAGTGCATTCCATCGAGCCTGGTAAATGGCCACCCCAAAAGAAGCCAAACTGTTGATCTTAATGAGTTTTAATTGTTCCATAAATCTCTATTGATTTGGTTTAAGATTATAAATACCACATTGTATGAAAGTTTGCATCGAGTCATTTATTGCAATTCTTTTTTTGCTGAAAGAACGCAATCTCTTAACCCGCAGCATGTATATTAATTGCATCACTGGGCTGAAAATATCGGCAACACCATACCGGTTGCTTTGGATACA
>JBBPZF010000333.1:0-3473 GCA_038199105.1 Chitinophagales bacterium
GGTGAATATCACCGATTGGTTTTTTTTTAAAGATAATATCACGCTTAAATATATAGGCCTGGACGATGCAGTTATCAATCTCAACAGGAAGGATTCTGTATGGAATTACCAGTTTCTTGTTGATTACTTTTCAGGACTAAAAAAGACTTCAACAAAAGATACTGCGGCTATACAATTAAATCTTGATGCGGTTGAATTGAGCCGCATAAAAATTTATCAAAAAGACGAATGGCGCGGAGAAAATCAATTGATATCCGTAAACAAGCTGGACCTGAAGGCAGACAATTTTGATATAAATAAAAATGTAATAAACATTCGCTCCATCAACATTGACCACCCGGTATTTTCACAATATGGATATGATGGCAACCGCCCGAACGATACCACCTCTTCATCAGCCAACGTGATCAATGATATTGCAGGCGGATTGCAATGGAATACGGATGACTGGCATGTTTCTGTAAAAAATATTAATATAAAAAATGGCGCTTTCGCTTTAGAAAAACAATCGGACCAGCCTGCATTGACGGACAGGTTTGATGACAGGCATCTTGTATTATCCGATCTCAATGCCACTATCAAAAATTTTCGTTTTCTGCAGGATACGCTCACGGCTAATGTGTCTCTTTCCGGCAAAGAAAGAAATGGCTTTGCAATTAAAAGCTTAGAAACTGATTTTAAGTTAACGCCGCATTTGATGGAGTTTAAAAATCTTGATCTGCGAACCAATAGAAGCCATCTTCAAAATTATTATGCAATGCGCTATAGTAGTTTCACTCACGACATGGGTGATTTTATTCATGCAGTAAATGTAGAAGGGCATTTTGAAAAGAGTGAGCTAAACAGTGATGACCTTGCATTTTTTGCGCCAGAAGCAAAAACATGGAAGCAGGTTTTTTATTTAGATGGAAATGTAAAAGGAACTATAGATAATTTTTCAGCAAGGAAAATGATTATTCGTGCCGGTGAAAAAAACTATCTCGATGGTGATGTAAGCTTACGCGGCCTGCCGGATATTGATAACGCGTTTATTGATTTCAGGTCAAGGGAAATGCGTACGACTTATAATGAGCTTGCTAAACTAATTCCAACGCTCAGGACAATTGATAACCCGCGCCTAAGTGCCTTTGGAAATATTAATTTTATTGGAAGTTATACGGGTTACGTTCGAGATTTTGTTACTTACGGAACGCTCGTTACAGACATTGGTACGTTGCAGTTAGACCTGCACATGCAGGTGCCTTATAACACTAAAGCTGTATATGATGGAAATGTTTCTACCGGTAATTTCCAGTTAGGCAAATTCATAAATAATAGCAAGATTGGCTCGATAGCTTTTAACGGACATATTAAGGGAAAGGGATTTAACGCCAATGAAGTTAACGTTGGGATTGATGGAAAAATAAGCCGGGTGGAGTTTAATAATTATACTTATTCAAACATAATCGCCCACGGTAATTTTGTAAAAAGACTTTTTTCCGGCACAGCGAGCATTAATGATCCGAACGTTATAATAGACACGCTTGTTGGCTCAATAAACTTTAGCAAAAAAGATCCACAATTTAATCTCGAAGCAAATGTGTCGCGTTTGAATTTAAAAAAATTGGGTTTTACAAATGACAGCATTTCACTCACGGGCAAATTTAATCTTGATTTTACGGGAAATAATATTGACAACTTTTTAGGCTCCGCAAAATTATATAATGCCGTGCTGCTGGATAAAGACCAACATTTGTCATTTGATTCGCTTACAATAAATTCCAGTTTTGCCGATGGCAAAAAATATTTAAGCCTGAATACAAATGAAATAGAAGCCACGCTCAGCGGACACTTCAGCATACTTGAACTGCCGGATGCTTTTCAATTATTTCTTTATCAGTATTATCCTGCTTACATCAATCCTCCTAAACGAAAAATTCAAAACCAGGATTTTACTTTTTTAATAAAGACGAAAGAAGTAAGTGATTACATCGCGCTTATAAATAAAGACCTCAGCGGCCTGGATAATTCGGTGTTTATCGGAAACATAAATATTGCTGAAAATACATTAAACCTGCAAGCGGATATTCCTCAATTTACCTATAGCAATATCAACTTCAATAATATTCATTTTACAGGAAGAGGGACGCAGGACACGCTTACTTTTAGCGGCGATATTGACGATGTAATTATTAATGATAGCCTTCACGCGCCCGGCACAAAAATAAGGATAGTCGCTGCCGATGATATTTCTGATGTAAACATAAATACTTCAGCGAATAAAACACTTAATGCCGCGGATCTTTCGCTACGAATTCTGACAAATAAAAATGGCTTTAAAATAATATTCAACCCATCAACTTTTACCATCAATCAAAAGAAGTGGACGATAGAAAAGGGCGGTGAACTGGAACTGATAAGGGATATGGTTATTGCCAGCAATATAAAATTTAGGCAAGATGGACAGGAAGTGTATGTATCCACAGAACCTTCGGGTATCGGCTCGAGTAATGATGTGGTGATTGGCTTAAAGAACCTGGACATAGGCGACATCGCGCCCTTGTTTACACGGCAGGTAAATGTAAATGGCTTTATGACAGGCAACATACGCATCAATGATCCTTTCGGAAAACTTGCCGTTGAGTTCAATACAAAAACAGAACAGTTTCGTTTTGAGGGAGACTCGATAGGTGTGCTGTCAACTACGGGTGAATATTTTTTAAAGCCGGGAACCCTTGTACTTAACACCATTTCCGATAACGACCTTTATAATTTTGCAGCAAACTTCCGGTATAACCCTAAAGATTCTACCGGCAACCAGCTCAATGGCTCGCTCGTGCTCAACAATTCCAGCATACATATTTTAAATAAATACCTCGGCAGCATCTTTAGTAATATACATGGAAGGGCCTCAGGAAAGTTAGATATATCAGGCGTTTCATCTGACCCGAAGCTGACCGGCAAAGTGAGGCTTGACAGCACTTCTATGGTGGTGGACTATACACGTTGCCGCTACATTTTTGAGAACAACACGGTTATTACTTTTAATCCTGATGAGATTGATTTTGGAACTATCAAAATAAGAGATACGCTTAATAACACCGCCACAGTGAGCGGCAAATTATACCATAGCTTTTTTGATAATTTTTTCTTCAATGAATTTCATTTGAAAACAGATCAAAAGGGAAATAATCGGGGCAGGTTTGTTTTATTGAATACAACCGCAAGAGATAACAAACAATTTTATGGAAACCTGATAGGCGATGCCGAATTATCTCTCAATGGATTCGTTACAGATATGCGGATGAATATAACCGGGGAGCCAACAGATAGCAGCCATATTTATTTACCAACAGGAGAAACAGCTGAAACCGGTACACTGGATTATATTGAGTTTACAAAGTTTGGGCGTGAAATGAAGGCTGATCTTACAAACAGGGAAAATTCCAGCATTAAAGTAGATATGGAAATAACAGCCAATCCTTATGCTAAAA
>JBBPZF010000334.1:0-2637 GCA_038199105.1 Chitinophagales bacterium
CTATATCGGTAACGCCAACTACCTAAAGAAGATTTTGAAGACCTGTTGAATAAAAATTCTAAAGTGGCAAAGAAATTTATACAATTACTGGCAAAGAATATTTCAGAAAAAGAGCAACACTTGTTGGGGCTTGCTTACAATTCATTGCGTAAAAAAGTAGCGAATGCGTTAATCACACTTCAAAATAAATACAGCAATGAAAGGGAAGCAAAATTTACAATAAGCATCAGCCGGTAAAACCTGGCAAGCATTGCCGGAACCGCTACTGAATCATTAATAAGAACCCTAAGTGATTTCAGAACTGAAAAACTGGTAAATGCATCTTTCAATTTTAATAGTGTTAATTGCCAATGGCGGCAAACAACATTTTGTCGATTAAAATCGCATTTGCCTTTGTAAAGTTAAAAAACGAAAGATGCAGGGAGTGTTATAAAAATCTGAAAATCACACAGTTAACTGCAAAGAAGAGCAAAAATAAATAAGAACCAAATTGCTTTGATTCTTACTTCAGAGGTCCCGAGCGGATTCGTTAAGCCTCCATAAGTTATTAAAAATCAATCACGAGTATTTTTTTGTCGATTTTTTGTCGATTTCAAGCTGCAAAATTTCATTTTTTTATTAAACTTTACTCAGGTAAAACGTTCGTTACAAAGATAGAATAGTTGAATCAAAAATTACTTAGGAATTAGCTTGGTGTATTTTAAATAAAATTTTCTTTTGCGAAAAAAATATTTTGATAATACCATTTATTATCGAGATTATAATGTTATATGCATTCATGGCAGGCATTACCATCTAACTCCAAACGTTTTTGTTACTCGCCCCATTTGAGAAAAAAATCAATGTGTTTTTCTTTTTGAAAAGAGATGAGATTAGTTGATAAAGTGCTCAAATAAGTTTGCTAAATAATCTTCCTTTGATATAAAGCCAGGCCTAAGAGGGATCGGTTTTACTAGATTTGCAAAGATGATGCTTAGCATTGTGGCTCATGCCTCTTTTTTCTTTCTGTACCTATCACCTTCAATAGATAATTTTAGGTTTGCCTATTTCTAAATTTCGTTTATAATCTTGGAAGTCATATCTAATGTGAAATCAATATCAGCTTCAGAATGAGCGTAACTTACTGACCCTTGCTTGGCAGGTATTGGGATATGATAAATACCGTTTTTAATTAGTGTCTTTCTATATTTTATATCAAATTCAAAATTATGATTCTCCAACACATCATGAAGATCCGCCGGGGCTTTCTCGCAGAAGTAAGTGCAAAAAGCAGAAGCATTATTAATAGTTATAGCAGGGATTCCTTTTTCTCTAAAAATGATTTCCAGGCCTTCATATAGTCGTTTGCTCATTAAAATTATCTGGTGATACACTTCTTCGTTTTGTAACATTTGCATAACGGTAATAGCAGCAGCGGCGTTTATGGGATGGGCATTATAAGTGCCTGCAATCAATACACGCTTTGCCGGATCCGGATGATCAAAAAGATCCATGATTTCTTTTCGTCCACCTATCACGCCCAGGGGATACCCGTTCGCGATCGCTTTTCCAAATACTGAAAGATCAGGCGTGACACCTTCTATACTCTGATAGCCTCCCAATGCGGAGCGAAATCCTGTTTTTACTTCATCGAAAATGCTTACAGCTCCATAAGTTTTGCATAATTTAATAACGCCCTCTAAATATCCCGTCTTAGGTAATACCACACCAATATTTTGCAGCACCGGTTCTGTGAGTACGCAGGCAACGGAAAATTTATTTAATACAAATTCTAAGGAATCAAGGTCATTGAAATTAATAATGTGCACTCGTTGTTTTGTTGCTTCCGGAATACCTGCTGAAGATGGTATAAAAGGATATTCGCCTTTTTCGATTCGGGGGCCGGTTTGTGCCAGAGACGGAAACACCGCACGTGCTACTTCATTGTGCCATCCGTTATAGCCGCCCAACATTAGCACAATATCTTCGCGGTTTGTGTATGCTCTACTCAATCGTATCGCATGTGCTGTGGCTTCGCTTCCGGTATTAGTAATTTGAACTTTCTGTAGCGAAGGAATTGTTTCACACAGGAGTTTAGCTAATTTTAATTCTAACTCGTTAGTGCCACTGCCTATTAAAGACCAACCATCACTGATAATTTTTATTACTGCTTCATTTACTGCTTCATTATTATGGCCGAGTAAATATGGCGCAAACCCTGCGTGATAGTCTATGTATTCCTTATTGTCTGTATCATATATTTTACTGCCAATCCCTTTTTTGAATACAATGTGAGGGCTGACCTTTCGGTTTAGGGAAACCACGCCTCCCGCAATATATTGCGCAGCCGATTCAGCAATATTGGAAGCGCTTTTCAAGCTTTCTTTATAATACACTTGGAAAATTATTTTGAAATAGTTTACAAATTAAACTATTTTTAG
The DNA here is from genome assembly GCA_038199105.1 of Chitinophagales bacterium. Classification (GTDB taxonomy): domain Bacteria; phylum Bacteroidota; class Bacteroidia; order Chitinophagales; family Chitinophagaceae; genus Ginsengibacter. The sequence continues at coordinate 2,421 of JBBPZF010000334.1, forward strand.
TTTACAAATGACGGTATTGGTATTTTTTAAATTTATTGAAGTAGAGGTAAAGCAACTTGAAAAACATCATAAATCGGGCAAGGTAAAATGATAAATCGCTAAAAATATATTAGGAAAAAATGTTCATTTAAATATATCTTATTACCGAAACGTTTTTATTTCAACTTTCTCATAGCAATCTTTAATTTTGAAAGCCTGTCTATTCTTAGATGGGCTA
>JBBPZF010000335.1:0-3687 GCA_038199105.1 Chitinophagales bacterium
CTAATAATTAGATCTAGGAAATAGTATTTTAACTGTAATTTTTTTTACGATAATACCTGCTTTATGCAGGTTTTTTATTTGTATTAGATTATCGTAGTAAATCAACCCTGGATTATTTACCCTTTGTTTCATCATACGTCATTATCCTATAGCCTGACTTTGGTATCTCAAATTTGGAAGCGGGTACATTATCATAATTAATTTTAGATAACGTGAATTTAAAATTCATTTTTGAAGATTGCATTTCATATTGTACTGGTAAGCCAGGCAAAGTTTTAAACTGATAATCATAGTTCTTATTGGGCAGCGTAACATCTGTTGTATAGTATACTGTGAATGTAGAACCATCTTTTAGTTTTGCAACCGCTTTTTGACAATTAAACCCATCTATAGTACTCGTTTCTCCTGTGTTTTCAAAAGTAATTCCCTCGTATTTTTTATTATTTTTTTGCCAATCCTGTGGTGTGAGCGTAATCATTAATTTTTGGCCGCTATATTCTTTAAGTATTACTCCATTCCCTGTTGCAGCATTGTGAATTGTCGCTTCGCTGCCCAAGCCACTAATCATTTCAGTCCGGCTCATATTACCCTTTAGATATACAGTAGTGGTAGCACCATCAAGCATATCAGCCATTTTAGGCTCAGCACTTCCTGTTTCTACAGATATAGTATATACAAGGCTGCCTTCACTCAATGATTTTTGTGCTTGCGAAGAAAATGCACACATAACACAAACTGCAAAAAATATCGTTCTATATAACTTCATTTTATCTTTTTATAATTCTAATTTTTTGAAACTCTTTATATAGACTATCTGTATTACGTAATAGTTGCAGACTCTGGTCCATCATTTCTTGTTATTCGATTTTACTTTTTGCTGCATACTTTGAAGCTTTTTATTGCTTTCCTGCATGGCTGTTATCTTTTCCTGCCACTTACTTTTGCCTGCGGGTTTTTTCTTATTGGCTTCCAGCCTTGCAAGAATCTTTTCATGATCAATAATATATTTCTGAATCACAAACTGGATAATCAACGTGATAGCGTTTGAAACCGTATAGTACCAAGTGAGTGATGACGGTAGGCGATTGAATACTCCTAAAAGAATTACCGGGAAAATGAAGGGCATATATTTCATAACAGGATTGCTGTTATCCTGCATATTACTCATTCCATATAACGAGATTAGAAGACTTGTAATTACCGCTAATATGGTGAAGAGACTAACATGGTTTCCGTAAAATGGTATATTAAAGGGAAGATTATATATGGAATCGTAAGATGATAAATCAGTTGCCCATAGAAAGCTTTGCCCTCTTAGTGTAATATTTGAATTAAAGAAATTGTATAATGCAAAGAAGATGGGGATCTGGAGCACAGCTGGAATACAGCCCCCAAGCGGATTTACGCCGGCACTTCTAAACAGTTTCATTTGCTCCATTCCAAAGGCCTGCTTATCATCTCCATATTTTGCCTTTAACGTATCTATCTCTGGCTTGAGAAGTTTCATTTTTGCACCGCTCAAATAACTTTGATAAGTGAGTGGAGAAATCAGCAAACGAATGATAATAGTAAGCAATGCTATCACCAGTCCATAACTGGCAATTTTGCTGGATAAGAAATTAAATACAGGCATTACAAACCCCCTGTTTATGTACTTTACAAATGCAAAAATTCCTGATCCCAATGGAACCATATTATACATTTGATTATTAAAGGATTTCAAAATTTTGTAATCACTAGGGCCGTAGAACAGTTGTAAAGGCATGGCGACGCTTCCGCCATCGGGTACATGAAGCCGTAAATTAGCAGTGGCTTTTGCAATCACTTTAAGGGTTGTATCCGCAGGGGATTCCCACTTTATCTCGGCATTTTCAAATTTATTTTTAGCTACAATAGATGCCGCAAAAAATTGCTGTTTCAAAGCAATCCAGCTAACTGGTTTATCTAATTTTTTATCATCTTGCTTGCCAATAACCAAATGTTCAAAATCGTAATCTTCATTTTCTACAAATGCTATATGTGATTGCTGTGTTTCCCATTCAATATCCTTCTCAACTTTGTTGGCTTTCGCTTGCCAAATCATATTAAGTGTATTCTGGGTAAGTAACTTGTTTGCTCCATCAATTTTTATGTTGAAGCCAATCATATAACCATCAGCAGATAAAATATACTGGTGCTCTATTTTTTCACCATTCGTTGTTTGGAGAAAATAATCGAGTTCTATACTTCCATTATTATTTGTTTTAGGAGGAGCGGGGGTAAATAATAAATCCGAGGTTTGAGCTGTCTGATTTTGGCCAACATTTATAGCATAAGAAATGTTGTTGAAAGCACCATCCTGAAGTATCAAAGGTTTCTTGTCAAAAGTCTTAAAGCCCTTTAACTCAACCCTGTCAGGCTGTCCGCCTTTATTGGAAAAAGTGATTCTAAGCACTTTATTTTCGATAGTAGTAAGTTGTTCTTTTCCCGTTGAATCCTGTATAACACCAGGTGATAAAGCAGTGACTTTAGGGGAACTACTGTCTTTGAGTATCGCCGTATTTATCGAAGTATCAATTTTTGGTTTTAACCTGTTAATTGAATCTTGTTGATGTTGCCTATCCTTTTCCAGGGCCAGTTGCCCCTGGCGTGTGTAGTAAAAATAACCGAAGAATAATAGAGCCAATATTACAAATCCAATAACTGTATTCCTATCCATTCCCATATTTAAAAATTATCTCAAAGCAATTACTTTGAGGTTGGCAAATGTACGCAAACTTTGTAGTTCACCTTACATTGAGTAGGCCTATGATAAAAGAAAAATGCCCCCGATAAAGAGGGCATTTATGCAAGAAATATGTTTATTTTTTGGGAGCTTCTACTTTTGCAGGTGCAGCTTTTGCAGGTGCAGCTTTTGCCGCAGGTGCAGCCTTCGCATCTGCAGGTGTAGCTTTTGCATCGCTCGCTTCCTCCTGCTTAAGCTGGCGTGTCATGGTGACAGATGCGACAGGAATACGGGGAGAATTTAGTATCTCCATGTTATCCGCTTTTACATCCTGAACCCTAACGTTTTCATTTAGCTTAAGATCGGTGAGATCCATCTCGATATGCTCAAGCAAATGCTTTGGTAAAGTCTTCACTTTTAGAGATTTCATTTTAACCGCCAATTTACCCCCTTCCTTTACTCCGGCGGGTACGCCTGTAAATTTGAGAGGAATAGAAACGGTAATTTTTTTGTCGCCCACGAGTTCAAGGAAATCCACATGAATGAGATTGTCACTCACCTTATCAAATTGCAAGTCTTTCAATACGCACTTATAAGAAGTTCCATCCACTGCGATTTCTGCCAGCATAAATTCTGATGTGTAAACGATGCCTTTAAAAGCAGTCGCCGGGGCAGAAAAATTAATTTCTTTTGCACCTCCGTAAATTACAGCTGGCACTTTTTCCTCAGAGCGAAGCTGGCGGGTGGCTGTTTTGCCAAATTCGGTCCTGAGTTGTCCTTCGATTGTAATTGTTTTCATTATAGTATTTTTTTGAGGCGCAAAGGTAGGGGTTTTGGTTGAAAGTTGATCAGTGATCAGGCAGCAGGGCTAATTAATATTTTGATGTGCTATGAGTAATAGCGAGCTAATCTGTACATAAAGAAATCTTTGTCTCTCACGCCATAATTGGCTGCTATGAATCTTTGTATTTTACTATTGATAG
>JBBPZF010000336.1:0-5949 GCA_038199105.1 Chitinophagales bacterium
AAACAAATTCTTATAAACATGGATCGTATGCGTTGGATGCCGCAGGAACCTGCCGGAAAATTAATGCTCGTAAATATTCCTGAGTTCACTTTGCATGTGTATGATGGAAAAAGTAAAGTGTTTGATATGGCAGTAGTGGTAGGTAAAGAAGGACATAACACAACTACCTTTTCTGATAAGCTTACCACTATTGTGTTTAGCCCTTATTGGAATATTCCGGAAAGTATTGTGAAAAACGAAGTGCTGCCAGGTATAGCGCGTAACGCAAGCTACCTGGAAAGTCACAACATGGAGCAATATGGCGGCACAGATGCTGCGCCGCTCATAAGGCAGAAGCCCGGAGATGACAATTCACTTGGCAAGGTGAAATTTTTATTTCCTAACAGTTTTAATATTTATTTTCACGATACACCTGCGAAAAGTTTATTTAGCAAGGATCAGCGTGCGTACAGCCACGGATGCATACGCCTCGCAGAGCCCGAAAAACTTGCTGAGTATCTTTTACAGGATGACTCGAAATGGACACCTGAAAAAATAGATGAGGCCATGAACAGCGGCGATGAAAAATATGTGAGTGTTGGGAAACCTGTGCCGGTATTTATTACTTATTATACCACGTGGGTTGATAATGATGGCTTGCTTAATTTCAGGGCAGACATCTATGGGCATGATAAAGAAATTGCGAATAAAATGTTTGGGCCGGCGAATAGCAGCGCAAGTGGGCAGCTTGGCTCATTGTAGATTGATAGTTATTAGTGATATTTAAAACCGTATTTTTTTAGCTGGCAGTCTCAGCCATGTTTTTTTGCATTTTATCTATTGCATCTTTATGCCATAAAATTCTTACTAATTGAATAATTGCTGTCAATGCAAAGATTCCCCCGATGATCCAGTTTAAAACACTTTGATTGGTGTTGAGTTTTTCTACAATATATTTTCCTCCAAAAATAAAAACGCAATTGCCCAGCAAGGTGCCAAGGCCGATGCCGACGATATATAAATTATAAAAGGAATTTTTTGGTTGTAAGATTTTTTTCGAAAACAATACTGTGCTCCAGCCAAACCAGAAAGGGATTTGCATAGGGCTGATTGCGCTCAGCATTAAGCCAAGAACAAAGCGATTTATATTGTTATTGAGCATTACATTTTTTGCATGATGCTCATGCATGGCAGCGACAAAACTTCCGGTAGCAAGGGCGAGGACAATACCCAATGTAATCCACTCCATCCATTTTAATATCTTTTTTTGCTTACGTATCCAGTTGATACCAACGAGGGAGATGCGCACATAAATCATTTCTGTAAGTAGCGAGCCGAGGGAAAAATAAATAGCATTCATTATGTTTTCCTGCACACTTATCTGCATGGCTGCAACATTCAATGTGCCTAAAGGAAGAGACCCTAAAAAGCTCACCAGCATACCCCAAAAAAAAACTTTTGCAAGCCTCATAAATTTGCGCTAACCTTTTTTAGCCAACACTGATAAAGATACATTTACAGTGTTACTTAACACAGCGCTTTTATCGCCCACGCCATAGTCGAGCCTGTCTATATCGAACTCGCCGGTGAAAAGATAGGTATCGTTTTCTTTTTCAACTTTGAATGGGAAAGAGATCGGCTTAGTAACGCCGCGAAGGGTAAGGGTGCCGGTGAAATAATAATAACCGGATTCTGTTTTATTGGTTTTTTCAATTTTGGTAGAAGCAATTGTAATCACGGGATATTTTTCTACATCAAAATATTCACTTTCTTTTAAATGGCCGTCACGACTGCTATTATCGGTATCAACAGTGGAGCTGTTTACGGTCACATTTATCTGGCATGCTGCCAGGTCTGTAGTAAAAAAAATTATTTCTCCTTTTAGGCCAGAAAGCTCGCCACCAGTGCTTATTCCAAAGTTCCTGATCTTGAAATGCACTTTGCTACCCTGCTCTGCAGGAATATATCGCTGCGCATATACGCCAAAGGAAATAGAAAGCAAAAGAGGAAGAAAAAATTTCAACATCGGATTTTCTTTTAAATTGAAAGATGACAAATATTTACGGAATAATTTTATCCGCAGCCTTAATAATTTTGTAATGTTTATTGGTGGCTTTCCTGAAACGAATGCCTTTCATAAGCGGCCAATAATCTACTCCTTTTTTATAATTATACCGGCTGATTTTATAAAGAATTTTCCAGTGTTTTAATATTTCTTTCCAGGCATTTATTAAAGTATAGCCTGTATCATAGAAATGGTTGGGCTCTGCGCCGCAGCCATTGTACTCTAATATCACAAAATTTTTACCCTGCTTTAATTCTTCTATGGAGTTGCACATTATGTCGTAGCGTCCGTAAAAAAAATCAGTTGAATAACTTATTTCATCAAGCATAGTCGTGAGCGTTTCATTGATCTCATTTTTGAGGTCAATAAAATGCGCCCCACGGTTATGGTTAGCCGCATAACTCAACACGTAATTTTCACCTGCCGGTATTATTTTATCGAAATTTTTTCCATGCTTTAGCTGCAGTTCATCCAGCCTTTTTTTTGATTTCGCATTCATTGCAATTAATTCGCCAAGTGTATGCTTACCGTCGCCGGTAACCTGCATGGGTATCTTTTGTAAAAAGCCTGAGATGGTGCCCTTTCCTTCACTTGGATGCCGGTAATAAAAAAGGCTAACTTCTAAAGGATAAGAAATAAATTCCTGTACGAAATATTCCACCGGAACTTTTTCATGATAAACTTTTAATTCGCCTGGCGAGTCAAGCTTCCTGAAAAGTATGCCCTGGCCGCCCACTTCCGGCTTCACTATCAGGGGAAATTGAATCTGGTTGGATTTTATATTCTCTAATATCTTTTCAAAATTATCAGCAGGTTGTACATTAAAAAAACGCGGACAAAACCGGGGCGGCAGCAGGTCGTGCATTTCCTTTTTGGGTTCTCCCTCCATTCCGCCAAAAGTGAGCCTTGGATTACTCGGCGTGAAAAACCAAACTGCCCGGGAACGCAGCATGTACCATGCCCAAACAGGTGAGATTGGAGCGTATAAAATTTTGAACGGCCACTGTTCCCAGTTTTTAATTTTTTGCAGCAAATAATTTTTTTTCAAAAAGAGTCGCAAAAATAAGTTTTAAACTATTGACTGTCCGCACAATTCATCAGAAATGTTTGTTGTATTTTAGCTGGTTTAAAACAACATAAATATGCATGTACCCACCATGGCAGAAATGATGGCAGAGAATAAGCAGCCGGAGATTTTATTCTGGGTAGGTTGTGCAGGCAGCTTCGATCAGCGGGCACAAAAAATAACGAAAGCATTCGCAACAATACTGGATAAGGTTGGTATCAATTATGCTATTCTTGGTAAGGAAGAGATGTGTACCGGCGACCCTGCAAGAAGAGCAGGAAATGAATTTTTGTTCCAGATGATGGCTTACCAAAATATACAGTTGCTTGATGGGTACGGCATAAAAAAAATCGTAACGGCTTGCCCGCATTGTTTCAATATTTTTAAAAATGAATACCCTGTGCTTGGTGGAAATTATGATGTGATACACCATTCGGTTTTTTTACAGCAACTGATAGATGACGGCAAAGTGGTGATGAAAGAAGGAGGAGAATTTAAAGGAAAAAAAATAACCTATCACGATAGTTGCTACCTCGGCAGGGCCAACAATATTTATGAAGCACCGAGAAAAGTTTTGGAAGCACTGGATATTGACTTAACTGAAATGAAGCGATGCAAAAGCAACGGGCTTTGCTGTGGTGCAGGCGGAGCGCAAATGTTTAAAGAAGAAGAAAAAGGAGCAATAAGAATAAATAATGAAAGAACTAAAGAGGCACTGGAAACGGGTGCTGTAATCATTGCGGCAGCCTGCCCTTTTTGCAATACAATGCTTACAGATGGCGTTAAGCTGAATGAAAAAGAAGAACAGGTAAGGGTGATGGACATAGCGGAAATCGTATTGGAAGGAATGGAGTAATGTGCGGTTACGGGGTAAAATAAATAATCAATATTTAATAATCAATATTCAATGTTCCATAGCAAAAGCCGCTACCCTAAACTTAAGAGGGCAACGTGTGTGAAACACTGAGTAGTTAAAACAATCCAGTTTCCTCTCCCCTGGAGAGGGGTTGTCCGAAGGACTCCTTTGGAGGGGCGAGGTTAAAATTATGAGTGAAGAAAAAGGTCTCAATTTCCTGGAAGAAATTGTAGAAGAAGATATAAGCAAAAGAAAGGTAGAAAGTATCCTTACACGCTTTCCCCCTGAGCCGAATGGCTACCTGCACATCGGGCATGCAAAAAGTATTTGCCTGAATTTTGGCCTGGCACAAAAGTATAATGGCGCCACCAACTTGCGCTTCGATGACACAAATCCCGTAACAGAAGACACCGAATATGTAGACAGCATCAAGAACGATGTACATTGGCTCGGCTTCAATTGGGTAAACGAATTTTATGCGAGCGATTATTTTGATGAATTATACATCCTCGCCGTAAAGTTGATACAAGAAGGACTGGCTTATGTGGACGATAGTAATGCTGAAAAAATTGCTTTTGAAAAAGGAACGCCCACAGAGCCTGGCCGTGATAATGAATACAGAAAGAGGAGCGTGGAAGAAAATCTTTTTTTATTTGACCAAATGAAACATGGCAAATTCAAAGATGGTGAAAAAGTATTGCGGGCAAAAATTGATATGGCTGCACAAAACATGCACATGCGTGATCCGATCATGTATCGCATCAAACATGCGCACCACCACCGCACCGGTGATAAATGGTGTATTTACCCGATGTATGATTTTGCACATGGACTGAGCGATAGCATTGAGCACATCACGCATAGCATTTGCACACTTGAGTTTGTGGCACATCGGCCACTATACGATTGGTACATTGATAAGCTAAACATTTTTCCATCTCACCAATATGAATTCGCCCGGCTGAATATGACCTATACAGTTATGAGTAAACGAAAGCTTCTACAACTGGTGAATGAGGGTTATGTGTCGGGCTGGGATGATCCCCGCATGCCAACGCTGTCAGCGTTCAGGCGAAAAGGTTATACCCCTTCAAGCATAAGAACTTTCTGCGATAAGATTGGTGTTGCCCGGCGTGATAACATGATTGACATAAGCCTACTGGAATTTTGTATAAGGGAAGAACTAAACGAAACGGCCCGCCGGGCGATGGCTGTGCTTCACCCGGTGAAATTAATAATTGATAGTTATGAAGATGAGGTAACGGAAGAAGTGTCAATTGAAAATCTTCCGGGCGATGCGTCCAGTGTACGCTTAATGCCTTTTTCAAAAGAGCTGTGGATTGAGCAGGAAGATTTTATGGAAGTCCCTGTGAAGAAATGGTTCAGGCTTGCCCCTGGTGCCATGGTACGATTGAAAAGCGCTTACATTATCAAGTGCGAAAGTTTCAAAAAAGATGAAGCCGGAAATGTTACGGAAATTCATTGTTCGCACATTGCCGAAAGCAAAAGCGGCAGCGACACAAGCGGCCTGAAAGTCAAAGGTACTATTCACTGGGTGAGCGCAAAACATTCAGCCACCGTGGAAGTAAGATTATATGAAAGATTATTTAAGGTAGAAAACCCCGCAGTGGAGGAAGATTTTAGAGACTATATTAATCCTGATTCTTTAAAAATAATCGAGAAAGCTTTTATAGAACCTTTTCTTAAATATGCCGAACCTGAAAATAATTTCCAGTTTATACGTAATGGGTATTTTTGTTTGGATAAAGATTCTACCCCGGAAGCGTTGGTGTTTAACCGCACTGTGAGCCTGAAAGAAAGCTTTAAATAGTTACGTTGCTATTTTCTTCGTTTATAATTTTTAATTTTTTTTTTTTATGCCCGCTTATGTATTAGTAGAAATTGATATTGAAGATCATTCTATTTACGAAGAATATAAAAAGCTAACACCCGCTGCTATTGCCGCTTATGATGGCAGGTTTG
>JBBPZF010000337.1:0-2385 GCA_038199105.1 Chitinophagales bacterium
AGTTTACTAACCTTTTCATCAACGAATTCTTTAAGGTGATCACTTGCCTTGAAGTGTACCGACTGTAAGTTGATCTTCATTTTTTTTAGATTAAATTTAAAATTATACACGCGTTATGCGGTAATGATATGCAGACAAAGCAACAATTTATTCAAGCGATAATTCTTACTTTATAAATTCTTTGTACTTTTTATGGATGTCATTCAGCGAAGCGATATATATGCTTCGTCCATGTGTGGCAACCACGATGTCATTGGCCGTTTTTTGTATAGCAATATCATGCACCGGTACTGATGGAAGATCATTACCTAAAGACATAAAATCTTTGCCTTTATCAAAAGAAACATACAAGCCATTGTCGCTGCCAACATATAATATGTCTTCATACTTAGGATCTTCTCTTACTACATTCAAAGGCTCCGATGGTAAATTGCTGCTGACGTTGCTCCAGCTTTTACCATAATTTTCGCTTACAAAAAGCCACGGGGTAAAGTTATCGTTACGGTATCCGTTAAGTGTTGCATATACCCTTCCTTCTTTATATGCTGAAGCTACTACCCTGCTCACATATAAACCTTTCGGCACCTTAGGCAGATTTATATTTACTAACGTCCACGTATAGCCGCCATCTTCTGAATATTGAATATTGCCATCATCTGTGCCTGCATAAATAAGCCCAAACTTAAGTGGAGATTCACTCAATGTCACAATGGTGCCGAAGGGAACATCACCTTCTTTTTCTCCGTTCGTAAGGTCTTTACTTAATGGCTCCATCGTTTCTCCTTTGTCCATACTACGATAAAATACATCGTTGCCCATGTACAAAATATCCTGGTTGAAACTGCTTAGTAAGATGGGCGTTTGCCAATTATACCGCAGCTTTTTCGCCTCTATGTCCGGCATAGGATGGATGCGCTTGCCTCGCCTTACATCTAAAGTTTTTCTTTGGTATTCGCCAAACTGTGAGCCGAAATACACTGTTTTATTATCGCGGGTATCTATCTGTACCTGCATGCCATCTCCACCACCAATAACTTTCCAACCATCGCCGCCAGAGTTATCTTCTTCATCATCATCATTTTCATTTCTTATAGTATTTTTTGATGAGCCATACCAAACCCCGTTGTCCTGTATGCCACCATATACATTATAAGGTTTTGCATTATCAACGGCTATGGCATAGAACTGTGCAACTGCAGGCGTATTCGCTTTAAACCAATGCTCTCCATTATCATAAGTAATGTTACAACCGCCATCATTGCCTGCTATCCAATTGCTGTCACGAAGCGGGTTTATCCATTCGCCGTGCCAATCGGGGTGCGTATTATTTTTATCTGCGCTCTTGAAAGTTTTCCCCCCATCATTGCTTAGCATCACATTAAAGCCGTTTATGATAACTTTATTTTCATTTACCGGCGACACAGAAATCTTTCCAAAATAATATCCATAAGTGTTGTAAAGATTCAATCCTTTTGTGTTTGCTTTCTTCCAGGTTTGCCCGGCATCATCACTTCTGTAAACTTCACATCCAATAACAGGTGTGTCGAACATTTCTGTATTTGCGTCCGATAGATAATCATAAATGGAAGTTGATTTTATTTTACCTGCTCTCACCATTTCTTTCACGGTAGAGTCGTTGTATTTTTTATCAAAGTCATTCTTAAGAAAAAAAGTGTCTAACTTTTTATTATCAAGCTTTAAAAAATTCTCTTTGGAAATGTTTTTGAAATTAGCCAACGTATACCGCGTAGAGTCGGTTCGTTTTTTTGCTGTATCCGGCCGGTGGTTTTGGTTATCAACGGATGCATAAATTATTTGTGGATTTCCTGCATATATTGCAATCCCAATTCTTCCGGTCTCGTCATCGCCAGGAAAATTTGTGCCTTTACCGGTTATCTTTTTCCAGGTATCACCACCATCCATGCTTTTATAAATAGCCGATGTGTTTCCACTTTCAACAAAGTTCCAGGCACGTCTCTCACGGTGCCACATACACGCAAATATTTCAGAAGAATTTTTTGGATTAATTTCCATGTCAATAGCGCCTGTATTGTCATTTACAAACAGTGACTGCTTCCATGTTTTGCCTCCATCAATTGTCTTATACACTCCCCTTTCTTTATTGGCAGAATATAGGTGGCCGATAACGGCTACCCACGCAATATTTTTATTATTAGGGTCTAACATTATTTTGCCAATATGCTGACTTTCAGGCAAGCCAAGGTACTGCCATGTTTTACCCGCATCATCACTTTTATATACGCCAACGCCGGCATAAGAAGACCTGCTGCTATTCGCTTCGCCGGTGCCAACCCATATCTCACCATCTTTCCAGTTGACAGCGATATCGCCAATACCTATTACATCTTCATGATCAAAAACGGG
>JBBPZF010000338.1:0-4166 GCA_038199105.1 Chitinophagales bacterium
ATAAAATAGCATTTGATGAAAAGACCTTTGCCGGGTTTCATTTATACGATGCAGATATAAGCATCCAGGCCCGGCAACATTCAAAAATTTATGTAGTGTACGATATACTTATGGAACACTTATGGAATTTTAGCATTAGCAAAGACTATTACGTTCAGCTTTGCAGTTTCGCCAATAAATGGCAAACGCATTTTCCTTTACAAACGCAAAAAGTTGACGGAAAGTTTATGAACTATTATAATTGGCACGCCCTAAGAAATCTTGTATTGGAGATGAGAAAAAAAAAGTTTGAAAAAAAATTCATTCAAAATATTATTAATAAATACTTTCCGATAGCAAAAGCACATGCTGACTCCAAATGGTTTAGAGCTTATTTTTTTATTTCTCGGTTCATTGGTTACGAGAATGCGAACCGTATATTTTACAGGTTAGAAACGATCGCGGGTTTCAGCAAAATACGTACGCAACAAAGTACAGAATACAAATGTGTCTAATGCCTAAGAAAACTATATTACATTTTACTTATTCGCTCGGCCGGGGCGGTGCAGAAACTATGCTGGTAAGAGTGCTCAAAGAGCTTGGCGAGTACAATAATATTGTAGTGGAAATGTATGGAGAAAATTCATTTAAGGATGAACTGGAATGTGACAAATACATTTCAATGAATTATAAAACCATATTACTTTTACCTTTTGCAATAGTGAGGCTTTGGAAGATCGTTAGAAATAATAATGTTGACCTGGTACATACACATTTGTTTTGGCCAACCGTAATTGCAAGAATAGCTACACCGAAAAATATACCGCTGGTGACTACCATTCACACTTCCATAGCCAATTCTGTTGATTATAAACACTGGCATATCTGTGCTATTGACAGGCTTACCAGCCGCATTCGCAAAAGTATTATTGTGGCAGTTTCAAAAGCGTCACTAAATGAATATCTTTATTTCCTGAAAACGCCCCCGCTTCAATCACACCTCCTACACACATTTGTTGATACTGAAAAGTTCAACATACAAAATTTACAAAGGAGATCAAATAATAAATTTTTACTGGTAAGTGTAGGCGCGCTTCGCGAGGGAAAGGGATTTGAGTCTTTGATAAAAAATCTTTCTAAAAAAGATTTTCCAAATGTTGAATTACATATTTATGGTAAAGGCTGCCTGGAAGAAAAGTTACAAAAACTGATCGTTGAACATGATTCGCCAACAATATTGAAGGGCGAAGTAAAAAATATACAGAAACTGCTGCCTGCCTATAATTTATACATCTCGGCCTCAGCCTTTGAAGGCTTCTCATTATCTATATTAGAAGCTATGGCAATGAATTTACCACTATTATTGAGTGATATACCTTCTTTCAAAGAACAATGTAATGGAACCGCCATTTATTTTAATCTGGATGATGAAATTGATTTTAAAGAAAAACTAAATGCCTGTATCGCCAACCCGGAAAGATTGAAAATAATTTCAGCGCAATCCCGGGAAAGAGTCTTTCAGAATTTCACTCTCTCTCATCATATTTCCGGATTAAAAAAAATTTATACAGAAGCGTTTACACTTTATAAGGAGCAATGTAATGCAAAATTTACATTAACAAATAAAAAATTTACAAAGAGGTACCCCTTATTTCAAAGTGAGGGTAAATTTTAATTCTATGTGTGGCATAGTCGGCTATATTTCCCTCACCAACTCTATCAGGAAAGCTGATCTCGAAAAAGCTACCAATTTGTTAAGTCACAGAGGACCTGATGCAAGCGGCTTCTACATTTCTGAAGATGAAAAAGTAGGATTAGGTCACCGCCGGTTATCCATTTTAGACGTTTCATCATCTGCAAATCAGCCAATGTTTTCTGCAGATGGAAGGTATGTGATGGTATATAACGGTGAGGTGTATAATTATAAAGAACTACAGCAAAAACTTTCCAATAAAGGCGCCGCTCTCAAAACAACATCTGACACTGAAGTGATCCTTGAATTGTTTGCTGAGCAAGGTGAGAAATGTTTCAAAGAATTAAACGGCATGTTTGCATTGGCAATTTATGATCTTCAAAAAAAGAAGCTTACGCTTTGCCGTGACCATGCTGGAATAAAGCCGCTATTTATTTATCAAACTGAAAATGAAATTATTTTTGCTTCCGAATTAAAATCTATTCGATCAATAAAGGAAAAAGAATTAAGCATAAACAAATCTGCTATTCCGTATTTTTTACATCTCGGTTTTATCCCGCATCCGCTTACCATTTATGAGAATATTCAAAAATTTCCTGCGGCACATTGCCTGCAAATAGATGTAAACACACATTCATTAAGAAATGTTTTTAGCAGCATTTTTTCTTTTTGGAATATTAATTCTTCCATCGAGAAAAATACTTTCAACAATGCAAAGCAAGCAAAGAAAGTACTGACAGAGCTGCTTTTCGATTCTGTTGAAAAGCAATTGGTGAGCGATGTTCCGATAGGTACATTCCTGAGTGGCGGCGTTGACAGCAGCCTTGTTACAGCGATTGCATCCAAGGCAAATCCGGAACAAATAAACACCTTTAGTATTTCTATTGACGATGAAAAATATAATGAATCAAGATATGCCACGCAGGTGGCCAAAACTCTTCATACTAATCATCATGAGTTTGTTGTAAAAGAAAAAGAGATTATAGACCTCGTTGAAGAATTGCTGCCGGTGTATGATGAGCCTTTCGCAGACTCTTCGGCGTTTCCGACGATGATGGTTAGCCGCATGGCTAAAAAATATGTAACGGTCGCCCTAAGCGGTGATGGTGGCGATGAATTATTTATGGGATACGGCGCCTATCAATGGGCTAAAATTTTAGATAGAAAATCAATTCAAATATCAAGATTTCCTTTACATGCAGTTTCAAAATTAATGACAGATAAATATCGCCGGGCAGGAAATTTATTTGCATATACAAGGAAAGAAAATTTAAAAACACACATCTTTTCGCAGGAGCAATATTTTTTTAGCGAACAGGAATTAAAAAATATTTTGGTCAATCAAAAATTTGATTTCGAAAACATAAATACATCAGCAATAACTGGCAGAGAACTGAATGCGCAGGAAAATCAATCCCTATGGGACTTTAATTACTATTTACCTGACGATCTTCTTGTAAAAGTTGACAGGGCAAGTATGCACTATTCGCTTGAGACACGTGTTCCATTACTTGATTACAGGATAACAGAATTTGCGTTTAACCTTAACAGTAAGCTTAAAGTGCAGGGCAAAGAGATGAAGCATATTTTAAAACAGGTGTTATACGATTATCTTCCAAAGGAGATATTTGACCGCCCGAAATGGGGATTTAGTATTCCTTTAAAGAAGCTACTAAAAACTGATCTTTCGTATCTACTGGATAAATATACTTCCAAAGAGATAATTGAAGAATACGACCTCGTGCATTATTCAGAAGTAAAAAACATGAAGAAGAAATACCTGGCGGGGCAAGATTATTTATTTAACAGGCTTTGGGTGATAATCGTTTTGCATTGGTGGCTGAAGGAAAATAGTATAGCGACTAAATAATATTCAATTCTTTTTTGATTGGTGATTTTTCTCTCCCCTTTCTTATTCCGAAATAGACATTTGAAAGAATTATTCTCCCGCTAAAGGAGCTTTTTTTACTTTATTTTTGTTTCCTATACGATCATTAAAAGCGTTGAATTGCCAGTAAAGATATAATGACGAACTATGAGCAACGGGAACCTTGTCATTTCGCTTGACTTCGAGTTAATGTGGGGCGTTAGAGACATACAAACATTGGAAAAATATGGCCCGAATATACGGGGAGTTCACCAGGCAATTCCGCGGTTGCTGAGTCTATTTGAACAACATAAAATAAGGGCAACATTCGCATGCGTTGGCATACTTTTTTTTGAATCCAAAAACGAATTACTTCACAACCTGCCAGGTGATTTACCGGCATACAGCGATAAATCCTTGTCACCATACTTAGGATATTTTGATAAACTTGATGCAGATGCAACAACAGATTTATATCATTTTGCGCCCCGCCTTATCGAACAAATTTCAAGTTATCCATCTCACGAGATAGGCAGCCATACTTTTTCACATTATTATTGTTTAGAGGAAGGGCAAAATATAAATAGCTTCAGAGATGATATAAAAACTGCCAAAAAAATAGCAAAA
>JBBPZF010000339.1:0-2060 GCA_038199105.1 Chitinophagales bacterium
CCTTGGGCTGGTAGTAACCACTGACCTTACGAAAGCCGGTACACATAAAGCGATGGAAGAACTTCTTTCATTAAAGTACCCGCCTACTGCAATCTTAACTATTAATGATTATGTAGCACTTGATGCAATACAATATGCAAGAAATGTAAAGCTGAAAATCAATAAAGACATTTGCTTTGTAAGCTATGCCAATCTGCCGATCACCAATTATCTTGAGTTTCCGCCACTCGCTTCTGTTGAGCAATATCCTTATGAGCAAGCCAAAAAAGCAACAGAAATATTATTTGATTTACTTGAGCCCGCAGATGAAACAATTGAAAAAAAAACTGGCTACGAAAACATACTTATTGAAGGCCAACTGATAATTCATAAAAAATAATTTGGGGCTTTCACTTTATCTACTGTTGAATTAAAAAGCATACTATTTTATAACGTTAATTTTTTAAAAAATAGCATTTAGCAAAAAAATAGACAATCGGTTGCGCTTTGCCAATACGTTTATCTCCCATAAGTTTGTTTAACAACAAAAAACGTGAATCATTTTTAATGATCCAGGAAATACTTTCTGCATACGGCCTTGATGAGAATCAATTTACCATTGAGCAAATAGATAATGGACTTATCAACAAAACATGGCGATTAAGAAATTCTCACCTTGATTACATTCTGCAAAGAATTAATAATACCATTTTCAAAGAACCATACACAATAGCTTCCAACCTTAAAGAACTTTCTGATTACCTGTTTAAACATAATCCTGAGTATTTATTCATTGTTCCCCTACAGACAAAATCCAATGAGGGGCTAATCTCTGTTCCGGGAAAAGGCTATTTCCGGTTATCGCATTTTGTAAAGCAATCGCACACTATAGATGCTGCAAAAACGCCGGGACAAGCATTTGAAGCGGCAAAAGAATTTGGAAAGTTTACCCGGCTACTGTCGCACTTTCCTGTAGATAAATTAAAAATTACTTTACCGGATTTTCATAACCTTTCTTTGCGTTATGAGCAATTTATGCTTGCGTTGGATAGCGGTAATAAGAGCCGCCTTCAACAGGCGCGTGAACTAATCAATATTATTATAACAAATAAAAATATCGTGAATACTTATGAAAGTATTCTTAGTAATAAAGACTTCACATTAAGAGTAACACATCACGACACTAAAATAAGCAACGTTTTGTTTGACAATGAAGACAAAGGCCTGTGTGTGATTGACCTGGATACAGTAATGCCGGGCTACTTTATAAGCGATGTTGGCGATATGATAAGAACCTATCTATCACCCGTACCCGAAGAAGAAAAAGATTTTTCCAAAATTGAAATTCGCGACGAATATTACGCAGCTATATGGAACGGCTATATGGGTGAAATGAAAAATGAATTGAGTAATATAGAGAAGAAGCATTTCATTTATGCAGGAAAATTTATGATATACATGCAGGCCATTCGCTTTCTTACAGATCACATTAACAATGACATATACTATGGCGCCAAATATCCTAACCATAATTTTGTAAGGGTAGGGAATCAACTTGTTCTTCTGCAACGATTAATAGAAAAAGAAGGAATGCTTAGTCAAATCTTGACAGTTGAGTAAATAAAAAATATATGCGAAAGATTTATTTAAAGTCGAGAATTTCAACTATACGAATTACACAGGAAGAGAAATAATAGAAGCATAAGTTTTTTGAATCGGGACTAAGTTGAAAATTAATTAAATAGCCTGGATGACAACGAAAACATGTGCTTAGTTTTTTATTAAGAGTTTGTTCTTTTTTATATATTTATAGATAATTTTTTAAGACCTGAAACTCGACTGAAATACAATTTATAATTTAAATTCCCCTAAAATGAAACCCACTCTAAGAAAGGCTATTCCTGAGGTTGAAAGTTCATTTGTAGTAAGAAAAGATATAGGGCCAAAAATGAAAAATAATTGGCATTATCACGCCGAATGTGAATTGTTGTGCATTAAAAAGAGTAGTGGCATTTGGCTGATAGGCGATTATACCGGCAATTTCGAAAGCTGTGACGTTATTCTTTTAGGTTCAGGAACAC
>JBBPZF010000340.1:0-5244 GCA_038199105.1 Chitinophagales bacterium
AGAATATTATCAACATCTGTAAACTGCAGTTTGTATTCCAATTCCGGAAAATTTTTATCTGATGATTTACTATTGAAAAAACCGGGATTATAAAATTGAGTTAGTATGGAGTCATCTACTTTTATATGATGAAAGGCTACTGAAAATATTTCCTTTTTTTTGAGGCCTTTGCGCAAAATGTATGAGGCATTAATATTCCATTCATTTTTTACAAAGTCATCATTTTTAAAATAAATGATATTGTTTTTGTTATCAGTTTGATAAGGTATGGACCTTGTTTGCACAAGGCCTGCTCCAAAAGTAACGCCTTCGCTCAGCGCGGGATTTGAATAAGGAGCTTTATAATCAAAAGAAATATTTCTTGTGAAACCATTTATTAGCATGAAAGAAAATTGATCTTTCCTGCCACTCACATTAAGATGATAAAATTTAATGCCATAGCTCACCCTGTTCAAATCGGCATCATATTTTTTAATCCATTCATTAAAGGACCTGTCTGCAAGTTGAAATACCGGGATCGGAAAAATGTACCATCGCTCTTTAACTTCTACTAGCACATTAAAATCAGCAGTATCAATAATGACCGGCGTCACTTTTACTTCTACAAACAATGTAGTGTTGTAAATAAAACTGCGTGACGATTCAAGCAAGGAAGGTATTTTTGAAATTAATATTGAATCACCCTGCTTTACCTGCATTTCCCGTAAAATGATGTAGGATTTTGTTTGCCGTTACCGGTGATGAAAATATTTTTCAAATAAAGTTTAGCCTGCGGGCTATCTGACTTTGGTAAAACAATTTTATCATATTCCTGTGTCTTAGCAGGCAAACATATTGCTATAAAAAAAATGAAAATGATTGCGTAAGGGACGCCCGCTGTTATAGATTTCTTTTTCGATGTATAAAAAAGATAACGCGGAAGAATAATAAAGTATTTATGTGAGCTGAAGAAATTGCCGCCATTAAATATCCAGGTAGTTCATCAGGTGGCGGTAATTTGTGTCAATATCATTTTCAAATATTTCTTCACCGGAATACCAGGTAATGGAGTAGTCATACCTTTCGAAGGCAGCAATGAGGGTTGAAACTTCTCTTTTATTAATGTGTATAGTTACCTGCAATTGCTTTGTTTCCGGTAAGGTGGTTACGTTAAGATGTAATATCAGGGCGCCATCACTTTCTATAATCCTGTTTATCTCAGCAATATTGAAATTAGTTCGCTCTGCCAGCAACTCGATCACTGCGCCTGTTTCATTTGTACCGGCAAAATCACCAATGGCAGCCAGCAATGCCTGTGAAGCGATGGTGCCGGCCAATGTATTGTCTTCATTTATTACAGGAATCACATTCGTCTGATAGAGGTTGCTGATGTTTACGGCTTCTAAAAAATGTTTATTAGCATTTATATAAGCCGGTATAAACTGGTGCTGAAGTGTATTTATCTGCTTTTTTTTATTTTCTTCATCCAATAGATCATCTTCACTTATCAACCCTAAAAATATCTCTTCTGAGACCACTGGTAGATGAGTTATTTTAAAATCGCTCATTAGCTGCAAGGCTTTCGCGACCGTATCTGAAAGGTGTAATTGTGGAATGATATTATTTGTAAGTTCGTAAGCTAACATGGCGGAGGATCAATTAAATGTTAGAAAATAGGGAATACTTCAAATAAGACCAAAAAAACTATCGAACTGTTGCAGCAGATACATTTAATTTTGAAAGGAAGCCGCTAAGTATCTTGTTAAACTCCTCGGGCACTTCCATCATGGGGGCGTGGCCGCACTTATCAACAAAGTGAAGCTCACTGTTAGGAATCAACTTATTGAATTCTCTTGCAACAAATGGTGGCGTGATTGTATCATTGTTACCCCAGATGAGGCACGTAGGCTGTTTTATTTGGTTGAGTTCTTCACCAAGGTTATTTCTTATGGCAGACTTAGCGAGGGCTATAATCTTTATAACTTTTATCCTGTTGTTGGTTATTTCAAAACATTCGTTTACCAATTCTTCTGTTGCCATTGCAGGATCATAAAAGGTAAGCTGTGTTTTTTTACGAATGTATTCCTTGTCTCCGCGCTTTGGGTAAGAGTCACCCATGCCATTTTCAAATAGGCCTGAACTGCCGGTAAGGATAAGCGATTTAATTTTTTCGGGATGTTTTAAAGTATATATAAGCGCCACATGCCCACCGAGAGAATTGCCGAGCAGGTGTATGTCTTTATACTTCTTAAACTCAATAAAACGATGAACAAATTTTTGTAAACCTCCTACGGAAGTATGTAAAAGATCCAACTCAAACAGGGGAAGCATAGGCACAATAACCGTATTGGTTTTTTTAAAACGCTCTATCAGGTGTTCAAAATTACTCAACGCACCAAAAAGCCCATGAAGCAACAGAAGAGGTTCCCCGGCACCCATTTCTATGAATTTGAATTTGCCTTCCTGTTGAATTTGATATTCCATTTTGGCCTTTGGCTTTAATATGCTATGTGCGGCTATTTAACGCTAAAATAAATGTTTCTATTTAAAAAATTGGGCTAAATATATTTGATGCCATTTACCTATCCGGATTTTTTCCCAAGATTTTCAAAAAAGCTTTGCAACTGTGTGAACATATCTTTAAAGATGGGAATGATGTTGCCCAAATTGTCAATCACTTTGGAGCCCCATGGTGCAATGTAATTATAAGTATTTGAATCTGAAATTACCTGCGGCTTAAGTAGCAACATTTTCTCTGCGAAAAATAAAATTATACTGAAAATGATCGTGTATAAAATGACATAAAGAATTATTCCAAGCAACCTATCGAGCCAGCCAAGCATTGCCAAAGCAAATGTTTTCTTTATAAGCTTTGCGCCGAGGCCTACCAATAACACTACCACAATAAATACAAGAAAGAAAGATAAAACGGGCAACCACTTTGTGGCCGTCATTACGTTTTGCTCCAGGTATTTTGCTACTATCGCCGATAATTTTAGCGCAGCAGCAAGGCCGATAATAAATGCAAGCAAGGAAAATACGCCGACTATAAATCCTTTACGCACACCTTTGAATATGGCAATAAGCATAGTGAGTAAGAAGGCAACATCTATTACCATTAGGAGTTAGTTGAAGGGATATGCAATGGGCAATAGGCAATAGGCAAGCGATCAATATTTATTTATAAAAAGTTTATTCCTTTCCTCTAATACACACTCCTTTACTTCTTTGCAAGAATATCCTTTACAATCGCTGCTATACCTTTACCGTCTGCCTTACCAGTCAGTTTTTTGTTAGCAATGCCCATTACTTTCCCCATATCTGCGGGAGAAGAAGCGCCGCTTTCATTTATGATATTTTCAAGTTCTTTTCTTAATTCGGCGTCATCCATTTGCTCCGGCAAAAACTTTTCGATCACTTCAATTTCTTCTCTTTCTTTTACAGCAAGATCCTCGCGGTTTTGCTTCTCATAAATATCCAATGAATCTTTTCGTTGCTTTACCAACTTCTGCAAAAGCTTTATTTCATCATCTTCTTTTATTTCGCCGCTAAAGCCTTCCGCGGTTTTTGCATTAATGAGCGCTGCTTTAATAGCCCGCAATGACCGTAAAGATTTTTCATCTTTTGCCAGCATCGCTGCTTTCAGGTCAGCCATTACTTTTTCTTCGAGGTTCATTTATTATAAGTTTATTGGTTGATAGGTTTACAAGTTAAAATGTTCGTGCCTGATTCCCGATACTTGATACCTGATACCTGATACCTGATACCTGATACCTGATTCTTGCCTCCTACACCTTATCCTTTGCTTTTTCTATCTCAAGAAATTTCTTATGAAAATCTGTAGCAAAGGATTTGATATCATTTACGAGTACATCATTTTGCGTTGCCCTTTTAAAAGTATCGGCCATGGTGGTAAATACCTGGTAATAGAAATCAGCCATCTCATCTACCATCATATCTTTAGTCCAGAGGTCAATGCGAAGCGTAGTTTTATCGAGCGCATCCCAAAAGGCTATGAGCATAGCTTTCGCTTTCTGGGGGTCCTGAATGGTACTGCCTGTAGCACTCCAGGTTATATTCTGCGGCACTTTGTCTTCATCTAAAAGAACATCTATACTTATGTTTGAGCTTGTCATATTCAACGAAATTAAGATTATAATAAGGTAATAAAAAAGCGCAAGATAATTTTTTGAAACACTAAAATTTACGTTTAATATTTTCCCTGCGGTTGTAAACCGGCGGCGGTTTTTTCTATAGCTGTCCAATAAGATCCGGCAGCTTTTTTCAGGTTGAATTTTTTTACTTGTTCCTTTCCTTTTTCAATTGATTTTTTTCTTAAGTTTTCATCTTTAAAAAGATCCATCATTTTTGTTGCAATCTCTTTAAAATTTTCAGGGTGTGCATATAAGGCAGCCTCTTCGCAAAGCTCCGGCATAGCGCCGGTTGATGATGCAACTATCGGTACTTCTGCGTTCATAGCGGTAAATAAAATTAAATCAGTATCCTCAACAAAAGGAACATATATCATCGCGTATGAAGAGGCTATTATGCGTGTCAATTCAATTGCCGTCTGCGAAGTTAGCAGCGTTACATCATCTTTAAACCTGAACAATTCTAAGGACGCAATAAGTTCTTCATACTGCTGTACCTGCCTGCTTACAATCACTAATTGCATGCTGCTTTTTTGCCTTTTTTTAAATGCCGAAAAAGCTTTTAGTAAGTTCATTAAGTTTTTGCCTGGATCTACCGGTCCCGCGTAAACATAATACTCGTTGCCACCCGCATACTTTTCTTTTATGCTTTCCCTTTCTTCTATTGAAAGTGCCGCGGGATCTTCATCGCTGCCCGGATAGATAACCTCTATTTTACCCGGTGTGCTCCTGTAGCGATTTATGATCTCAGTTTTTAAAAACTGTGATCGCGTAATAATCGTTTTTGCTTTTTTTACAAATCGTCTTGTAAATTTTTTTGAAAATAAAACCCTGTTTCTTTCGATGAATAAGGAAAACTTTAAAAAATCAAGATCGTTCAAAACAAGGCACTGCGGCACTTTTGTGGTAAGGGAACAAAAACTATCTGTACATACAAATACATCGGCCTTGTATTTTTTTAGCAGCAATGGAATTTTAATATTATACCAGATGTACCATTTTGCAGGAGAATTTGCACCCGGTGCTTTTACAACTGGAATAACATTTTCTGAAAACGTGGAAGATGAATGATAAGGCTTGTCAAAAATGAAAATGAACGTATGTTCTTTATGTA
>JBBPZF010000341.1:0-3537 GCA_038199105.1 Chitinophagales bacterium
AGAAATTATTTCAGCGTGCAAAGAAAGATAAGAATGGAAAAGTAAAGGAAAAAGCTACGTTGGAAAAAATTGACAAGACACATGAGAAGAACAAGGCAGATCAGTTAGAATTGCTCATTAGTAAGTTACTGGTTCTGCTAAAAGATAAATCTTCTGCAGGCGTAACTAATAACTTCGGTGAAACGCTTATTGGTAAAAGTGCAAAGTTTACTGCAAAAAATCTTGCAAATATAGATTATCAAAATGTAAACCCTCTTGCATGGAGCGGCGACTCAAAAATTGACGATAACATCAACACGCTTCTTCATAACTATAATATTAAATACAATGAAGAGCTTGGAAGGTACAAGAGAGAGAAGTTTAATATCTCAATTGGTGATGAGTTACCAGCCGGTGTATTAAAACTTGCAAAAGTTTATTTAGCTGTAAAGCGCAAGCTAAAAGTGGGTGATAAGATGGCCGGACGCCACGGTAACAAAGGTATTGTTGCAAAAATAGTTCGCCAGGAAGATATGCCTTTCCTTGAGGATGGAACTCCGGTTGATATTGTTCTTAATCCACTGGGTGTACCAAGTCGTATGAACCTTGGGCAGATATATGAAACTGTTCTTGGATGGGCAGGTGAGAAATTGGATAAAAGGTTTGCAACGCCAATATTTGATGGTGCCTCAGTTGATGAAATAGCAGAGCAGATAGCAAAAGCAAACCTGCCTCTTTTCGGACATACATATTTATATGATGGTGAAACAGGAGAGCGATTTGACCAAAAAGCAACCGTAGGTATTATCTACATTATCAAGTTGCACCACATGGTTGATGATAAAATGCATGCACGTTCAATCGGGCCATACAGTTTGATTACTCAACAACCTCTTGGTGGTAAAGCGCAATTTGGAGGTCAGCGTTTTGGTGAAATGGAAGTATGGGCATTGGAAGCTTATGGAGCATCAAATATTCTACAGGAATTATTGACCTTGAAATCTGATGATATTATCGGAAGGGCTAAGACTTATGAAGCGATTGTAAAAGGTGATAATATTCCAAGGCCTGGTGTCCCTGAATCCTTCAATGTGTTGGTGCATGATTTAAGAGGTTTAGGATTGGATTTGCAGTTTGAATAGACCCTAACCCCTGAAGGGGAACATGGGAATTATCAAGTCAAAAATTTTTATAAAATACAAATAAATAAAAAAGCGTCAGGCCTTGCGGGCATCTAAGCCCCTTTAGGGGTCTGGGGTTTAAATTTTATAATATGATAAAAAAAGAAAATCGTCCACGTTCAACGTTTTCTCAAATTACAATTGGCCTTACTTCACCCGATTCCATTTTGGAAAGAAGCTATGGTGAAGTATTGAAGCCAGAAACAATCAACTATCGTACTTACAAGCCTGAAAGAGACGGCCTGTTTTGCGAAAGAATTTTCGGGCCGGTGAAAGATTATGAGTGTGCCTGCGGAAAGTATAAGCGTATCCGTTATAAGGGTATAGTTTGCGATCGCTGCGGTGTGGAAGTTACCGAGAAGAAAGTTCGCCGTGAAAGAATGGGACATATCAAATTAGTTGTTCCTGTTGTTCACATTTGGTATTTCAAATCTCTTCCAAATAAGATCGGTTATTTGCTTGGCATGAGTTCTAAGAAATTAGAAACCATTGTTTACTATGAAAGGTTTGTGGTAATACAATCAGGTATTCGTGCGGATAAAGGTCAGGCGTACAGCGACCTTTTAACCGAGGAAGAATACCTTGATATTCTGGATACACTTCCAAAAGATAACCAGCATTTACCCGATGAAGATCCTGATAAGTTCATTGCAAAGATGGGCGCAGAAGCGGTTCATGATATGTTGCAAAGAATTGATTTGGATCAACTGTCATTTGACCTTCGTAATGCAGCCGCAAACGAAACTTCACAACAACGTAAGGCCGATGCATTAAAGCGTCTATCCGTAGTAGAAAGTTTCCGTGATGCCAATACAAGAATCAATAATCGTCCTGAATGGATGGTAATGCAATACATTCCGGTTATACCTCCCGAGCTTCGTCCGCTTGTTCCCTTGGATGGCGGCCGTTTTGCATCGTCAGATCTTAATGACTTGTATCGTCGCGTTATCATTCGTAACAATCGTTTAAAAAGATTATTAGAAATTAAAGCACCTGAAGTTATTCTTCGTAATGAAAAAAGAATGCTGCAGGAAGCTATAGATTCACTATTTGATAATTCACGTAAATCGAATGCTGTAAAAGCTGAAGGTGGCCGTGCGTTGAAATCTTTGAGTGATGTTCTAAAAGGTAAACAAGGTCGTTTCCGTCAAAACTTATTGGGTAAGCGTGTTGACTATTCTGGTCGTTCAGTAATTGTAGTAGGGCCTGAATTGAAGATGCACGAATGTGGTTTGCCAAAAGATATGGCTGCCGAATTGTTCAAGCCGTTTATCATTCGCAAACTGATCGAAAGAGGAATAGTAAAAACAGTAAAGAGCGCGAGAAAACTAGTTGATAAGAAAGAAGCAATCATTTGGGATATTCTTGAAAATATTTTGAAAGGGCATCCTGTCATGTTGAACAGGGCTCCGACTTTGCACCGTTTATCAATACAGGCATTTCAGCCAAAATTGATCGAAGGTAAAGCGATACAATTGCACCCTTTGGTAACAACAGCTTTCAACGCAGATTTCGATGGTGATCAGATGGCTGTTCACGTTCCATTGAGCCATGCAGCAGTACTTGAAGCGCAAATGTTGATGCTTTCATCTCACAACATTTTGAATCCCCAAAACGGTACGCCCATCACACTTCCTTCGCAGGACATGGTGTTAGGATTATATTATATTACTAAAGGAAAAAAATCAACGCCAGAATTAAAAGTAAAGGGAGAAGGCAAATCGTTCTATTCTCCCGAAGAAGTCATCATCGCATACAATGAGCAGATGATTGACCTGCACGCTAACATCAAGGTAAAAGTTAATGTTCGTAATGATGATGGCGCCTTAGAGAAAAAATTAATTGATACTACAGTTGGCCGTGTTATTTTCAACCAGCATGTTCCGAAAGATGCAGGCTTTGTAAATGCATTGCTGACAAAAAAAGCTTTACGTGAAATAATTGGCGACATTATTAAATGGACCAATATTCCTTCCACGGCAAAATTCCTGGATGATATCAAACAGCTTGGATTTCGCATGGCATTTAAGGGTGGCTTATCATTTAATATAAATGACCTTATCATACCTGATACAAAACAGGAAATGATTGACAACGCTACCGGTGAGGTTGATGAAGTGTGGGATAATTATAACGCAGGTCTTATCACCAACAATGAAAGATACAATGGTATCATAGATATCTGGAGCAGGGTAGATACACGCCTAACGGAAACGCTTATTCGCGAATTAGCTGCGGATAAACAAGGCTTCAATTCTGTGTATATGATGTTGGATTCTGGTGCAAGGGGTTCTAAACAACAGATCAAACAACTAGCAGGTATAAGAGGACTGATGGCTAAGCCGCGTAAATCAGGTAGCTCAGGAAGTGAGATCAT
>JBBPZF010000342.1:0-3563 GCA_038199105.1 Chitinophagales bacterium
TGGAGAAACCGATAACCGTGAGAATGGCCGCAATAAAATGCTGATCTATTTCTAAAGGGAAGGGTACAATATTTTTGAAGAAGGAGAAAACGGCAAGCGCTACGAATACATCATGCAACAAAGCAACGATTGTTCCCAAAGAATATCTCCAATCGCGAAAGCGGATAAAGATGTAAAGGATAATAGCAATAAGTGCAAAGATGGTTGCCTTAATAGCGCCATTCCTTAGGTCTTTAGAAATGATTGGCTGCACCACTTGCGAACTTTGAATATTGCTTTTTACAAATTTATCGTAAGTAAGTCCTGCCGGTAATTGCTTTTGCAAGCCCTGGAACATTTTAGTCTGTACCGTACTGTCGGCATTTTCCTGGCCTATAAGATAAGAAGTTGTAATATTCAAATGCCTGCTGTCACCAACAGTTTTTATTTCAGGATATTCTCCGCCAAGCGCATCTCTCAGAGAATTGCGCACCTCTTCATTATTTACCGCATGGTTAAATTGCACTGTATAACTTCTGCCGCCTTTAAATTCCACGCCCTGCTTAAACCCGTTGAAGAAAGAAGAAACGCCAAGAATCAATACGACTACCGAGATACCATAAGCGACCTTTCTATACTCGATAAATTTAAAACTTGCATGTTTAAATATCTTTTTTGAAACACCGGTAAAATATTTAAAATGCCTTTGCTTATTAGTCCAAACATCTGTTATCAGCCGGCTCAATAAAATACCGCAGAACAATGACAGAGAGATACCAAGCATCTGTGTGGTAGCGAATCCTAATACGGGGCCAAGGCCGAAATAAAACAATATCGCTGCCGTTAAAAAAGTCGTTACGTGTGCATCAATTACGGGAGCAAGAGATCTCCTGTAACCATCATTCACGGCTTGCTGGTAATTTTTACCGCGTGTAAGTTCTTCTTTTATTCTTTCAAAAATAATTACGTTCGTATCCACCGCCATACCGATGGTAAGCACAAGGCCTGCAATACCAGCCGCAGTAAGCGTTGCGCCCAATGCGCTCAATATTCCGATGGTAAAAAGAAGGTTTAATATCAATGCAATATTCGCCACCCAGCCTGCTGTATTATAATAAAGCAACATAAGGGCGAATATAATTAAGAAGGAAATAGCAAATGCTTTTGCACCGCCATTTACAGCATCCTGTCCCAGTGTTGGCCCTACTATTTGCTCCTGCACAATTTTAGCAGGCGCATCTATTTTACCAATCTTAAGAATGTTGGCAAGGTCTTGGGCTTCTTCTACAGAAAAGTTTCCGCTTATTTCGGAGTTTCCACCTTCGATTGGGCCGTTTACATTAGGCGCACTATACACAATATCATCTAAGGAAATCGCTATCGGCTTGTTCACATTATCGGTTGTAAGTTTGCCCCATGTCCTGCTTCCCGATGGCGTCATCTGCATTTTTATGGCAGGCCTGCCACGTTCGTCATAGTCAGCTCTTGAGTCTTCCACACCTTCGCCTTCCAACTTCGCTTTATCCGTGCCGGGGATGGTTTTGATAGCATAGAGCTCAAAGTATTTACGGTTAGATTTATCATCTTTTTGCTCCAGGCCATATAAAAATTTCATGTTAGATGGAAAATTGTTTTTTACAATATCCATGTTCAAGTATTCATTTGCCTTCGCTGTATCTTTTAGTTCGATGTTGGCTATCGCTGCAAAATACTGTTGCTTTCCCTGCTTATCCTGCTGTGGCCCGATAAAGTGTATCACGTTTGCAAGCGGATGTTGATTGGCTAATAGTTTAGCTGAATCTACTCCGGCTTTAGTGCTGTCATTTATATTTTTTACAGAGTCAACAGTCGTTACGCCGCTTAGATAATCGCCAAGCGACTTATCAGCATCTTCAATATTTTTACCTATTTCCCCAATATTATATACTTCCCAAAATTGTAAATGTGCTGATGCCTGTAATAATTTTCTAACCCTCGTCGCATCCTGCACCCCGGCAAGTTCCACGGTAATAATGGCTTTGTTTTCGTCAAGATTAATATTGGGTTGTGCAACGCCAAACTGGTCAATACGCTTTAATAAGATCTTGTATGTTTGATTAATAGCGCCCTTTGCAGTTGTTCTCAACTGGTCAAGCACGGCTGCATCGTTATCGCTTATTTTTATTGATTTACCTGCGCCTGCAAATAATGACGAAAGATTAGCCGATGGATTTTGTTGTTTAAAGACCTGGCCGAATAATGTGATGTAATCAAGATCGCTGGTTACCTTTTCCTGGTTGGTTTTATTCAAAGCATTTAGCAACTGCGGATCTTTGGGATTATTGCTTAGCGATTTTAAAAGGCCCTCCAGGCTTACGTTCAGTGTGACGTTCATACCACCTTGCAGGTCAAGACCGAGGTTTAGTTCATTTTCTTTACTCTTTTGGTAAGTGGTGCCGAGTATGGGATAGATTTTTACATCTCTTGTGCTATCGAGCAGGCGGGCAAATTGTGCAGTCACAAGATTGTCCCTTTCATCTCCCGTAATACCGGGATTTTTCATCGTTACCATTTTTACAGCCTTTTGCTTCATGGCTTTTTCATGACTGTTCACAACCCACGTAAAGGAAAGCTGGTAAACGGATATCAGAATAAGTGTAATGGCAAAAAACCACACCAAACCTTTCAGTTTCATATCTTAATTTTTAGAAGTTTGCAAAGATAGGGTTTTGAAGTTGAAAAAAGGGCGAGGCTTAAAGGCTATAAAAGGCTGTATGAAATAGTTCAACCCAATCTAAGGCGGCTCCTGTTGGATCTCGTGGCGACAGCTTTACTGCGCTGAGAGTTTTTTAAAAATTAGCCATTACATTTAGAGGTGCTTAAAAATTATTATTATCAAACTGTGAAAGGTTGGGTTCAATGGCTGTTAAACATAAAAAATGGGTAATTAGCGCTTTACTATGCTTTGCATTTTTTTACAATACGCAGGCATTTTCCGGCACTATCTCCAAATCCACGCCGTTGGTCTTGTGACCAACAACAAAAGATCTGCAAACAGGCGTAAACTCTGTATTTTCATTTATGACCTCCATTAATTTTGATCATTATCCCCAATTTTTTACAGCGACAATATTGGAGTGGAAACATTTATTAAAACGTGATAAATTTAAGCAAATTATTATTGAGAGCCTGGCATTTTTAAAGGAAGAAGGAAGCGTTGAAATTAACGCATTTGTTATTATGCCTAATCATCTTCACATGATATGGCAGATACAGGATAATTATAAAAGAGATAAAATACAAATGCGGTTTTTAAAATACACAGCACAACAAATGAAGTTTAAATTAATTGACACGGCAGACAAAATGCTTGACAATTTTATTGTAAATGCAGCAGACAGACAATATCAGTTTTGGGAAAGAAACTCACTAAGCACCGATCTTTGGAGTGAAAAGGTTTTTATTCAAAAACTTATTTATATTCATAACAATCCAATAAAACAACCATGGAATCTTGTTACATATCCTGAAGACTATAAATATTCTTCAGCACAATTTTATGAAACTGGCATTGATGAATTTGGAATATTAACTCATTATAAACA
>JBBPZF010000343.1:0-2641 GCA_038199105.1 Chitinophagales bacterium
AAAATAAACTTCAGCACAATTCATGAATGGTGAAAATCCTTTTGGGTCATTGGCAAAACGATCACCAATTTGCGAAACGTTATTGTTATTATTAAGCGTGTCTCCTATCTGTCCGGCATAGAAGCGGTAACCATTGTACTTCCCCCATTTATTAGGAAGGGCATATACCGGAAGGCGGGGATCATTATTGTCAGCAAGGGCGCTAATCAAAACGTTGTTCATTCTATAACCTCCTAAAGCCCTGTTTCCAACGCCTGGATCCTCGTACCATATTTCCTGGTCAGGTGATACACCTGGATAGTAGAAATATGCATTATCGCCATTGCTTGTGATAACAGGGTAATTGGTGGAATTACCTAACACGTCGCTAATAACGCCTTTCGCTGTTGTGGGATCAACATTAGAGATCCTGATGGCTAATCTTAATCTTAACGAATTGCAGAATTTTTTCCATTTTGCTACATCCCCGTGAAAAAGAAAATCCCCGGCACCGATTGAGCCTGTTCCGGAATTAAACATGTCCGCGGCTGTTTTGAGTTCAGCAAACAACGCCGTATAAACATCTTTTTGCTTGTCATATTTAGTATAGATTTTACCTTCCGCAGCACTGAATGCTTCTGAATAAGGAATATCGCCAAACATGTCTGTTGTTTTCTGAGCAGTATAAACTTTCATCGTTAATGCGGCTGCTTTTAGATTGGTATTACCATCTATATCAGCGGTCCTCATTGCATCAACAAAAATATTCATGGCAATGTATAAGCCATTCCATATACCGTTATTAATATCCACCCTGTATTCGTAATCGCCCTGGTAGTAAGCAGCGTTCATTCCTGAATAAGAACCTGCATAATAAAGATCGAGCCGTGTTCCAAATAAGGTGCTGGCAACCGATACGATGCCGTTGGCAAATATATTGGTTGCGGGAGCGGTGCTGGCAGCATTTGGATTGGTGTTTATCTTATCAAAATCTTTGGTACATGAAACAAAAATTCCAATGGTACACAAAGAGAGCAACCACTTAATTTTAAACAAATTTTTCATATTATTTCTTTAATGAGTTTTGTAATACATTTTAAAAGCTAACATTTAATTTAATACCATAACTTCTTGTACCCGGCAATTGAAAATCTTCCCAACCAACGCCGGAATTACTCGCACCAAAGCCGGTTTCAGGATCAATGCCGTTTGCAGCAACCATCTTATCCCTGTATAGGATAGCTACGTTTCTTGCTATCAATGAAAGCCTCAACGATTGGATTGCTTTTACCCTGCTTACATTAAAAGGGTAAGAAAGTGAGAGCTCCCGCAATTTCACAAAAGAGCCGTCCAAAATCGGGTATTCCAGGTTATTCCATAGCCAGGATCCACCATAATAATCCTGTGCTGAAACTCTTTGATTATTCTTTTTACCATCTTCTGTAACGCCTGTAACGATAATACCTGTTTCCCTTACATTGTTAGCCACAGTAATCAGACTACTTCCATTTGCGTAGCCATGCCAAACAGTTGTGCTAAAGAAATCGCTTCCCCATCTCGCATCAATAAGGAAACCAAGCTGAACTTTTTTATAAGTAAAAGTATTTTGTATACCTCCTGTCCATTTTGGTACTACGTTACCCAACACCTTCGGAAGGTTAGAGGTCATCGGGACGCCGTTTGCGTCTACAGTCACATTATTATTATCATCCCTTATATACCCCAACCCATAAAGCGTTCCCCATGGTTTGCCCGGAGCTGCAAGTGTTGCAATGCCGCCGGGGCCTGTGCCGATAATATAAGATTGCAGATTGCCATATAATTTATTAACTGTGTTTTTATTGGTAGCCCAATTGAATGTCATGTCCCATGACAATCCGTTTGGATTTTTAAGGATACCTGCATTAAGTGTAAGTTCCAAACCCTTGTTTTCAATTTCACCTGCGTTGATTAGTTCTGATGAATAGCCCGTGGTGGTGGATATTGGCACAGATAAAATCTGGTTAACTGTTGTTTGATCATAATACGTCAGGTCTAGGTTGAGCCTGTTACCAAAAAATCCAAGATTAGTGCCTATTTCAAAAGATTTCGTTTCTTCCGGTTTTAAATTAAGCGGGGGCAGCGTACGTGTGGGGCTGAATAATGATACTCCTCCAAAAGTGCCCGCAGAATAAGTTCCTGTTAAGCGATACGGATCCGTGTCTCCACCAACATTTGCTACACTTGCCCTGATTTTTCCATAAGATAAAATATTTGATGGAAGGTGAAGGGCATCAGTAAACACAAATCCAAGACTAAGAGAAGGATAAAAATATGACCGGCTAGCAGAAGGCAAAGTTGAGCTCCAGTCATTACGGCCAGTTATACCGAGAAAGAGATAATTTTTATAAGAAACATCTGCCGAAGCATACAAGCTGTTTTGTTTTTTTTCTGAGTCATAGTTACTTGCCCCCGGAGTACCTTTCACATTCGAAATTGAAAAAAGATCAGCCACCGTAAGGTCAGAGGCGCTCAGCCACATACTTTTGTAAACAACATCCCGGTAGTTACCTCCTATTAATCCACTTATGTGAAAGTCATTGACTTGCTTATCAAAATTCAGGATAAGGTCAGCGTTGGTCTCCAGGTTATAAATCTGTGTTTGGTTAAATTGTCCACCCTT
>JBBPZF010000344.1:0-3690 GCA_038199105.1 Chitinophagales bacterium
GATTTATTTTAATGAGAATACCTTTAAGTAAATTTTGAACATGGTTAACTCAAAAAATTCCGGCTTCGATTTATTTGTATTCTTCGAAAGAACACCTGACCTGGTTTGCATAGCCAGTAAAGACGGCTATTTTAAAAAAGTGAACCCTGCCGTGATAGAAAAACTGGGGTACACTGAAGAGGAATTGTTTGCAAGGCCCATAGCATCGTTTATTTATGATGAAGATAAACATACCACGCAAAAAACCAGGGATGCAATGCTTGCCGGCGAGGCATTGAAAAACTTTGAAAACCGCTACATAACGAAGCAGGGGGAATTATATGGCTTGAATGGACATCCATTTATTTCCCGGAAGATGAGGTGGTGTTTGCTATTGCCAAAGATGCTTCCAAAAGGAAGCAGGCTGAAAATGAAACAGCAGAAAAGTTCGAAAAAGCTAAGGGGCTGGCAACTCATTTTAAAAGCAGTATAGAAAAGGATAGAAAATATTTTGCGCATGAATTGCACGAAGAGCTGGCGCAGCTGGCTGCGGTAGTTAAGCTGGACGTAGATTGGATTTCAAAAAATACGCCCGGGTTGACGGCTGCCGCAAAAGACAGGATTGACCATGTGGTGGCAGTATCAGAGTTGCTCATAAAAAAGATTCAAAGAATTTCGTTTTCAGTAAGCCCCAATATGTTGGATTATTTTGGGTTAAAAGATACCCTTGAATGGCTGTGCCACGATTTTTCGGTAATAAATGAGATCCCCGGCACTTTCCAAAGCAATCACCATGAAGACAGCCTGTCTCATGAAATGAAAATTGATTTTTTCAGGATTTGCCAGGAATCTCTTTCCAATGTGCTGGCACATGCGGAAGCTTCACGCGTAAGTATTAATATTAATGAAACAAGTGATACATTAGAACTTTGCATTGTTGATGATGGGAAAGGCTTCGATGTTACACACAAAAAAAATACGTCAGGTTTTGCGGGTATGCGTGGCCGTGCGGCCTCAATAAATGGAGAGCTTCATGTAGAAAGTTCTATAGGAAAAGGAACTAAAATCTGCCTCACTACGCTAAGCATGAGTCAGGTCTAACCTCCTGATAATTTATAGCTTTTAAGAATGCTGCTATTTGCGGTTAACAACTCACTTCATAGCGCTATATAGATTTCATCTATACCTTCATCAATTTTATAGATAAAGATTATCTATAGATTATTGTACTTTCGGCTTTACAAAAAATTTCTACAAATGGAGAATGTAAAAGAAGCGAGTACAACAGTATTCGAAATGCAGGGCGAAGCCGGTTGCCCCTTTTCAAGCGGCGCCCGTAAGTTCACTGCCGGCGGTGGCACTAACAACCGTGACTGGTGGCCAAATCTATTAAACCTGAACATCCTCAGGGAGAACTCTTCGCTGAGTGACCCGATGGGTGGAGATTTTAATTATGCTGAAGCGTTTAAAACACTTGATCTGGATGCTGTAAAGAAAGATCTTTTCGATCTGATGACCACATCGCAGGATTGGTGGCCCGCCGACTATGGCCATTATGGCCCTTTCTTCATAAGGATGGCATGGCACAGCGCCGGTACTTACCGCATCGCTGACGGCCGTGGTGGCGGTGGCGCAGGCACACAGCGCTTTGCTCCGCTGAATAGTTGGCCGGATAATGCGAACCTTGACAAGGCACGCTTATTACTTTGGCCTGTAAAAAAGAAATATGGAAAGAAAATATCGTGGGCAGATCTGATGATTCTTGCCGGTAACTGCGCACTCGAATCAATGGGTTTGAAACCGTTTGGTTTTGGTGGTGGCAGGGCAGATGTTTGGGAAGCTCCGCAAGACGTTTACTGGGGTTCTGAAGCAGAGTGGCTTGGAGACAAACGTTATAGTGGTGACCGCCAATTGGAGAATCCTCTTGGTGCGGTACAGATGGGGCTTATCTACGTAAACCCGGAAGGCCCTAACGGCAAACCTGATCCGCTTGGATCGGCTCGCGACATTCGCGAAACCTTTGGCCGCATGGCGATGAACGATGAAGAAACCGTAGCGCTTATTGCTGGTGGGCACACGTTTGGTAAAACCCATGGCGCGGCAGAACCTGCACAATTCGTTGACCGGGAGCCGGCAGCTGCAGGCATTGAGGAAATGGGGCTTGGCTGGAAAAATTCATTCGGCACCGGCCATGGGGTTAATACAATTACCAGCGGCCTGGAGGGAGCCTGGACTACTACACCTACTAAGTGGAGCAATAACTTTTTCGAAAACTTGTTTGGCTTTGAATGGGAGCTAACAAAAAGTCCCGGTGGTGCAAACCAATGGAAGCCGAAAAGTGACGCAGGCGCGGGTACCGTGCCCGACGCCCATGATCCATCAAAGAGCCATGCGCCGTTTATGCTTACCACTGACCTTGCTTTAAGAGTTGATCCTGCTTACGAAAAAATTTCAAGGCGCTTTTACGAAAACCCTGGCGAATTTGCAGATGCATTTTCAAGAGCGTGGTATAAACTAACACATCGCGATATGGGCCCGATAGCCCGCTACCTCGGCCCTGATGTACCGGGAGAAGTGCTTATCTGGCAAGACCCTATACCTTCCGTTGCGCATGAACTTATTAATGATGAAGACATCACTTCATTGAAAGATAAAATATTTAATGCAGGATTGAGTGTGTCGCAACTCGTATCTACAGCGTGGGCCTCAGCATCCACATTCAGGGGCTCTGACAAACGCGGTGGTGCAAATGGCGCACGCATTCGCCTTGCTCCGCAAAAAGATTGGGAGGTAAACAACCCGGCTCAACTGGCGACTGTATTGGAAAAGCTTATGGGCATCCAGGTGGAATTCAATAACGCTCAGCAAGGCGGTAAGGTGGTTTCACTGGCCGACCTAATTGTACTAGCAGGGTGTGCAGGCGTGGAAAAAGCTGCAAAGAATGCCGGTCATGAAGTGAAGGTGCCCTTTACTGCCGGACGAGCGGATGCTTCACAGGAACAAACGGATATAGCCTCGTTCGCTGCCATGCAGCCGGGTGCTGATGGTTTCCGCAATTACCTGCAAACACATCATAAAGCATCGGCAGAAGAAATGCTAATAGACAGGGCGCAACTGTTAACGCTTACGGCTCCTCAAATGACGGTGCTTATTGGAGGCATGCGTGTATTGAACACTAACTATAATCAATCACACCATGGTGTATTTACCGGGCAGCCTGAAGCATTAACTAATGACTTCTTCATAAACCTGCTCGATATGAGCACTACCTGGAAGGCGACTTCGGATGCACAAAATATATTTGTAGGCAGTGACCGCGCTACCGGCGAACCAAAGTGGACAGGCACCCGTGTTGACCTTATCTTTGGCTCAAACTCTGAATTGCGTGCCATTGCTGAAGTGTATGCATGCGAAGATTCCAAAGACAAGTTTGTGAGGGACTTTGTAGCTGCATGGAACAAGGTGATGAATTTAGATCGTTTTGATTTAAACTGATTTTGATTCGGTTTAGTTAATATTGAAAGGTGGCCTGGCAGCGGGCTGCCTTTTTTAATTGCCGATATCTTGGTTTCTTCCTCTCAATTTGGAAGCTGCGAAGAACATTTGGGAGTGATGGCTCTGCCGGTGACTATGGTGCATCCCAAGTTGTCGCTATTGAAAATATTCTAAATTTGGGGAACCAATATTTACTATCATGACTAGAGAAGAATA
>JBBPZF010000345.1:0-2612 GCA_038199105.1 Chitinophagales bacterium
AAAAGAAGTAGGTATAAGAAAAGTAGCTGGATCAAGCAAAACTGATTTAATAAAACAATTTATAGGTGAGTCTGTTTTGCTTTCTTTTATTGCAGGTATAATTGCCTTAATTATAGCGCAATGGGCCTTACCAACGTTTAACACTCTTGTCGAAAAACACTTAATTATAAAATATCAATCTATTTATTTTTGGCTGGCATCTTTCTGTTTTGTAATACTCACGGGAATTTTGGCCGGAAGTTATCCCGCATTTTATTTATCATCTATCAGAATTACAAATGCTTTAAAAAAAGCAACAAGAAGCAAATACTCTATGCTAACTCCCCGCAAAATATTGGTGGTCCTGCAGTTTATATTTTCCGTTATTATGATCAATTATTCTTATACTATTATCAGGCAAACCTGGTTCATGAAAAACAGAAACACAGGCTTCTTAAAAGAAGATTTGATTTTCCATCCTATGACTTCAGATATTCAAAAAAATTTTGTAGCACTTAAACAGGAACTTTTTAATACAGGAAAAGTTATGTCGGTAAATAAAACAAATACGTTAATTACAAGTAGTTATGCCGAAACAAATAACCTCGAATGGGAAGGCAATAAAATGAGGGGAAATTTTGACCTGGTTACGTCGAATGCAGATTTTGTAAAGACTAATGGATTAAAGTTGATAGCCGGAAGAGATTTAGATTTATCTTCTTATCCTACTGATACTGCATCTTGCCTTTTAAATGAAACAGCATTGAAGGTGTTAGGGAATAAAAAAAACCCCTTAGGACAAATATTTAAAGAAAATGGAACTAATTGCATCGTTGTTGGTGTAGTTAAAGATTTTGTAAACGATTATCCCGGGCAAGAAATTAAACCATTGTTGGTATGAGCTAGTGTCACGTCAAGTTGAAATTGTCGGGTATAATTTTTTCAATTTTATGCGTGCCTTATCATTTGTGAATTGCCAATTAATTTGAGCTTCCTTATTATTCCTATTTTCTTGCCATGCTTTAGTTTCCTTTTTCATTGTTTCTATGTTGTCAATTCTTCTGTTTAAGCATTGCCCCATTAATACGTGTAGTTCAATTTCGGCCATGTTCAACCAGCTTCCGTGTTTAGGTGTATAAATAAATTCAAATCTATCCCATATTCTTTTAGCTTCTTCCGGAACAAATGCTTCGTATAGTGCGGCGGCTTTGTGTGTCCCGTAATTATCCATCACCAATTTTATTTTTTCAGCATTAGGATAATATTCATCTGCGATTTCTTTTATAAAATGCGCCCAATCTGTTTTTGTTTTCTTTCCCGTTACTTTCACATATCGTTTGCCGGACAAAGGTTCATTTGCCATGAAGATATTGGTTACACCGCAACGCTCATATTCATAATCATGCTTTGCATCACTGCCTGGTTTTCCTGCTATCGGCACACGGGTTTCTTTGATCAGTTGCTTAGGTGACTCATCCATGCAAACTACTGGTATGGCTGCATTATAAGGAGTTTTATAAACATCCAGAACCATTTCCATGTTTGCCACAAAGTCGCTGTTTTCAAGTGGCGCTATTATCCATCCCTTTACCCGCCAGGGTTTAATTTCGTTTTTTTTAGAACGGTTCGGATAGTTTCATGTGACACAGTTTCAGCAAATTTCAATTCAACCATTTTTTCTGCCAGCATTCGCAATGACCAACGAGTGAAACCTTCGGGTGCCTTGCTGCAACTGATAGCAATTAAATGAGCTTCAAATTCACCGTCCACTTTCGAGCGCTTTATATCAGGGTATGCCTTTCGCTCAATGCAGGCATCAAATCCTTCTTCTACAAATCGTTGCCTCAAACGTTCAATAGTTTTGGTGTTCACTTGCAGCACTTGTGCTATTTGTGCATTCGTAACCTTTTCGCCATTTTCTCCCTCATCCACGTTAAGCAGTATGCATGCATTTTTAAATTGAAGAGAACTATGTTTCCCTTTGTTCAAAATCAATTTTAGTTGATCTCGTTCTTCTTTTGTTAAGGTGACTTTATATCTTATCATGGTTTTTTTGAACCAAAGATATAATATTAAAAGACATTATTAACTTGACATGACACTAGATTTATAAAGCCTTTTTTTATGTAAAATTTTAAATACAATTTGCTCTATTCGCCTCTTAAAAGACAAAAGGAAATATTTTTTTAAAGTATAACCACCGGACACTAGTGACATTCATTAATAATTCTTTTTGTATGCAATGTCACGCGTCGGCTTTTTATTATAAAATTTTCGCTCAGCTACTTTTAATTGAAGTCAAATTTTTCCGGCAACGGTGAAAAAGCATGGTTAAAACTTTACATTAAACACTCCATTTGCAAATGCATATTTTACCATCGCACCTGTAGCGTCTGTGCCGGTGACTTCGCCGGCAAATGTTCCTTTTACGAAATCCGAAGTAATGTCGGTGATTGTAATTCTTAGTGGATTTGTACTGCTGCCATACGTTTCAAAAGTATACAAAATGCCAAAGACTAAATCGTAAGTGTAGGTCATTTGTAGGAGCGGATTGCCGTTAGGATTTTCAACGTAAGTGCCTCTGATAATGGGACTAGGGCTTACAATGGAAATTAGCAAACTTGTTTGAGAAA
>JBBPZF010000346.1:0-2436 GCA_038199105.1 Chitinophagales bacterium
CAGCAACAGCCATCGGAACTTATTCAGGATTTCAAAGCATCTGCACCATGATAGCAAGTTCATTGGCTGGATTAATTTGGTATCAGTTCGGAGTCGCAGCAGCATTTATCACAACAGGAATTGTAACAGTTTCAGTAATTATTTATTTTTGTTTTTTACTTCCGCCTCCACAATTAATAAGCAATGTTCAATTATAAAAAAAAATCGCCGATGCAGCAAGGTGGCCACATTTGCAAGGGGCACAAACCTGACACACAAAGCCCAACCTTGCAAAAGAGTCTGCCTTGCCCGACGCTTCTGAACACACCCTAACAATTATGCAACAGCTTTCAAGTGACAGTTCGTAAAAATGGCATACCGCTAATGGGTTTGGCAAAATACGGACGGAATTCTATTGCCCGTACTTCGCCAAGCCCTAAACGAAACCGGATGGCGAAAAAATAAACTTAGGTAAAGGAAGTTTGCCAATATTAAAAGCGATCAATAAAGAAAAGGTCATTTGTATCTGGGAAAATGAGGATAAAATTCATACCTCTGTCCTTAGTTTATAATAATCTCAATATTGTATAAAACAAAGCCATAATTGTGTACAATAGAGGAACACTCTTGTGGTAACTTTGTTTATTCAAAACAAATATATGATGGATGATAAAAATGTCAATAGTCAAGATGCTGCATTAATCGCAGATAATGGCCTTGAAAGAGTTAACGGAGTGAAAGCCAATGAATTCAAATCAAATAATCATAAACCGGTTTTAAAAGCAGGTGATCCGGAAACAGAAAACGAACTCGTTGCTGCTCGTGACTTAGGCAATAACGTTAGTACGATCAAAAAAAATTTTCCAGTTACAGGTTTAAGTTGTGCATCCTGTGCAGTAAGTGTCGAAAGTGTATTAAAGTCTGAGCCTGGTGTGATCAATGCCGGAGTGAATTTCGCTAACTCCAGTGCCTCGGTAGAATATATTCCCGGCGTTGCAGACGTGAAACATTTTAAACAGTCCATACAGGAAATAGGATATGATCTTGTGATAGAGGACACCGAAGAAGCTGCTGATAAAATGGAAAAAGATCAAAAGGCAAATTATAAATCCCTCCGCCGCGAAACATTTCTTTCAATTGCATTTTCTGTACCACTGGTAACAATAGCGATGTTCTTCATGAATATCCCGTATGCCAATTTTATCATGTGGGCATTGGCAACACCGGTAGTAATTATTTTTGGTAAACACTTTTTTATTAATGCATGGAAACTGGCAAAGCATCGGTCTGCAAATATGGATACCCTCGTGGCTTTGAGTACCGGTATTGCATACCTGTTCAGTGTTTTTAATACGCTTTATCCTGCCTTCTGGGTTAGCAGGGGATTGGAAGCAGATGTGTACTTTGAAGCAGCCGCCGTTGTAATCACTTTTATCCTGCTGGGTAAATTGCTGGAAGGAAAAGCAAAATCCAATACTTCCTCCGCTATAAAAAAATTAATCGGCCTGCAACCTAAAACTGTTGTACTCGTCAGTGATGATAATTCAGAGCAAACGATCCAGAT
Organism: Chitinophagales bacterium; assembly: GCA_038199105.1. Lineage (GTDB taxonomy): Bacteria > Bacteroidota > Bacteroidia > Chitinophagales > Chitinophagaceae > Ginsengibacter. The sequence continues at coordinate 1,544 of JBBPZF010000346.1, forward strand.
AAAAGATGTACATGTTGGCGACAAATTATTAGTAAAGCCCGGTGATAAAATACCCGTAGATGGCATTCTTTTATCCGGTAGGTCATTTGTTGATGAAAGTATGATTTCAGGTGAAGCAATGCCGGTAGAAAAAACAGAAGGTGCCAATGTACTTGCAGGAACGATTAATCAAAAAGGAAGCTTTGTTTTCAAAGCGGAAAAAGTGGGAGCAGAAACATTATTGGCTCACATTATTAAAATGGTGCAGGAGGCACAGGGCAGTAAAGCGCCGGTGCAGAAGCTGGTAGATAAAATAGCCGGTATTTTTGTTCCGGTAGTAATAGGAATTGCCATTTTATCTTTTATTGTATGGGCCATATTGGGAGGTGATACCGGCGTGATACATGGAGTACTCGCTATGGTAACTGTACTGGCAATTGCATGTCCTTGCGCGATGGGTCTGGCAACTCCTACTGCCATTATGGTTGGGGTAGGTAGAGGAGCAGAAAACGGAGTGCTCATAAAAGATGCTGAAAGCCTCGAACAGGCAAAAAAAATAAATGCCATCATTCTCGATAAGACCGGGACTATCACCGAGGGACATCCTGAAGTATCAGGAATAGCCTGGAAAGAAGGTGCGGGCATTCCGGAATTATCGGCATTACTTTATAGCATAGAAGCTAAATCGGAACATCCTCTCGCGGAAGCGATTGTAAAATATTTCGACCAACAAAAAATTTTAAAAGTTGCTTTAGATACATTTGAAAGTATAACCGGCGCTGGTGTATCGGTAATGTATGAAGGCAATAGTTATTATGCTGGTAGTTCAGTAATGATGAAAGATAAGGAGATTGAAATTTCTCCAGAACTATTAGAGAAATCAGAGGCGTGGTTAGAAGATGCAAATACGGTTA
>JBBPZF010000347.1:0-4481 GCA_038199105.1 Chitinophagales bacterium
CGATAAGGGTAGCGCAACAAGAGTTGAATCTTAATTCAATTTTCCTGCAGCTCATTCAAATCTCCCATGTCGCTTAGAAACTGGTAAACTTTTTCGGCCTTTTCTACATTCACTTTGCTTATGGCTACGCTACATGCACCAGTACATAATCATCTACTTCGGCTTCAGGCACTATTTCCAGGCTGGCTTCTTTTACAATTCCGCCAAAGGAGGACTTGGCTGTTTTAACTTCGCTGCCTGCATCTATTTAAATTGATAAAATTTTTCCTGGTATTGCTAAACACACTTGTTCTATTTTAAATTTTTCCCCATGCACCTTTGGGTGAAGGAGGTAAGAAATACGAGCTTTGTAAAAGATTTTTTAATTTAGCATTATGATTATCGAGAATAAAAAAATGATACAGGAATATCTTGAACAGTTGCCCGATAAGTATTTAAATGAAATACTTGAATACCTGCATTTTCTTGAATTCAAAACAGAAATGGAAATGCTGATGTAAGTTCAATGCTTCTTTCCGAAAATTCTCTCGCTAAAGAATGGTTATCGCCAGAGGAGGATGAAGCATGGGCACATCTTTAAAAGGTACTGTTGTTATCATTAATTTCCCTTTTTCTGATTTATCTGCTGTAAAAAAGCGCCCTGCTTTAGTAATTGCGGATGTAGGAAGTTATGATGTAATATTAGCCCAGATTACAAGTATTGCGAATAAAGATGTTTATGCAATAGAATTAAATAGCGAAGCAACTCTAAAGTCGCCGACGAAGAAGGGCATCCTTTACAATTGCCTTCCAGTTTTAATTTGGCAACACCATTTTCAAGACTTACAATTTCTACACTTCCTCCATGACTGTCCATATATGGCCGCACTTTTTCTAACGCAAGATTGAGCCGTGTTTTAAGATCAAATGGATGCAGGTCATGGATTAATAAAAGGCCATTTACAAAATTATCATCCAGCATGCTATTGTAAATTTCTTTCGCTGCCGTGTTATTGCCTTTGGAAATAATTCCTAATATTCTTTCAAGGCCATAGCCGTAGAAACTCAAGACTTCTTGCATACATTCCTGCATCATATCACGCGCCTTTTCATCGGGCAATGCATCTATCTGCTCTATCAGTTCCTGTATGCGTTCGCTTTGCCTGTTTAGCTCAGATAGCTCATCGGGTTCGGCTTGTTTCTTCCCGGAGCTGTTTGTTTGACCATTTGATTTTATTACTTCCTGTACAACTTCGAAATCATTTTGAGAAAATATACTCATGATAATTTATTTTGTTTCTTTATAAATATTCTTTAATAATTCATCAATCAAATCAACTGCTTTATCTACCGCTTCATTTACCGGTTCGCTTAATCCAATTTCAAAATCTTCAATAGCTGCCGGCTCACATGCAACGATCAACACTTGCCCGGCCATGCACCTATTCCTTTTACAAATCTTAAAATAGTTGCCGGGTCAGAACCGTGAGGATCAATAGGGCCGCCATCTTCAAGGTTTGATTCAATAGAATTTTCTTCAGGTTCAATTACGTAAAGTGTGCCGGGTTCCTCACCCCTTTGTGACGCATCTAATAGTATAAGCCCGTCATAACCTTTCATAAGATCATACGCAAGCTTCAGGCCGCCGGTTCCAAAATCTTTTATTTCTACTCCTTCCGGAAATGTTTTATTGCGCATCTTTTTTATAACAGCTCCGCCAAAGCCGTCGTCTTTCATAAACATATTTCCCACACCGGCAATCATCACTCTTTTCTTTTTATTCACCGGCGCTTCACCTCTTGGTTTTATTTCCCGAATGGGCACATATTCTTTTTCCATATTTTTATTTTAACCTCACCCCAACCCCTCTCCAGGGGAGAAGGAACGTGATATGATAAATTTATAATAGGCAATACAATTATTTTATGACCTCAACTTCATCAGGGCTAAAAAAAAGATAGCGCCCAAATTCTCTTGCCATGTCCTGGCCCGGATCTTCATTTATTGTTACAGCCAAATAAACTTTATCATCATAATCAATATAGATTATTTCGATGGTGGCTAGTTTATTATCAAGCAATAAATCCATTGCATCTGATCTTCGCTTGCCAAGTTTTAACCGCACCGTATCTCCTTTGCGGTATTCGATACCGTCAATTATTTTCGACGTTTCGCCTGGTGCATCACCCATTAAGCCTACTGATCTCATACGCTACTCTTTTTTGAATGAATGGTTGTCGGTTTGATATTGCTAAACCCACCATGCAGATTTATAATTTCCTGCGGAGTTACCTGTCCCACCTTTGTCAACATAGAATTGAGCTTATCATCGCTTTGTGAAATTCTTTGCTTCTCATCATCAGACATTACAGAGAAATGCAACATCAGTGCTTTTTCAATTTCCAAACTATCAAAAAGATCTGCATGGCTTTGCGGATTTATTTTTGGATAATCATAAACTATAATTGGAGAAGAAAGTATCGTTGTATCGCTCTCATCTATTAATATTGGCCAGGTGCCATTGTTATGGCATTGTGCTATAATTGACCGCCACTCTGCATCATGGTTTTGAATAGAAATAAATTTTCCATTGACCACATTTAAGATCGTGTTTGTTGACAGGCACGATTGATTAAAAATTTCATCTCTTGAAACGTCCTTTGCATTGCTCACAGGTGTCTCGTTAGTAATTGAAACATGAATCTTACTTTATTTCATTGCACCAATTCATATTTCGTTCCGAATGTAACAGCAACGGCTTATAGCTGTAGAACGAATCTTCCTCCCAATACGGCTTTTCGCGGTTTTGGTGGCCCACAGGGAATGTTTGTAATAGAATCTGCCATTAATAAGGCGGCTGATGCATTGGGAATTCCTGCTTCGCAGATACAGGAAAAAAATCTTCTCGTGACCGGCAATGAATTTCCTTATGGGCAGCTTGCTGAAAGTGAAGCCAACGAATGCTGGAACAAGGCAGTTGAAATGTATAATGTATTTAATCTCCGAAAAGAGATTAATGCCTTTAATGAATCGAATAAATTATTTAAGAAAGGAATTTCGTTAATGCCGGTGTGTTTTGGAATTTCATTTACCAAAACCATGATGAACCAGGCGAGGGCATTGGTGCATGTATATACTGATGGCAGTATCGGCATAAGTACCGGGGCTGTGGAAATGGGGCAGGGCGTGAATACAAAAATGTTGCAGGTGGCAGCTAAAGTTTTTTCTGTTGAACCATCAAGAATAAAAATTCATTCTACCAATACTTTCAGAATTTCAAATACTTCGTCTTCTGCTGCCAGCGCCACCGCTGACTTGAATGGCAAGGCAGTGGAAATGGCTTGCACCGCCATCCTGGGAAGACTTAAAGAAGTGGCAGCGGAAAGTTTTAAAACTGAACCCTCGGCTATCGAGTTAAAAAATGAAATGGTTTGGGTAGATGGAAAGCAAGCTGATCTTTCCTGGAATGACCTGGTACTAACGGAATTCATTAAACGCATTAGCCTTGCAGAGCATGCACATTATGCTACCCCGGATATTAAGTACGATACAACAATAGAGAAAGGCCATCCGTTCGCTTATCATGTGTATGGTACTGCCATAATAACTGTTACTGTTGATTGCTTAAGGGGAATATATGAAGTAGATGATGTAAAAATTGTGCATGATTTTGGCGCAAGTATAAACCCCGTTGTTGATCTCGGACAAATAGAAGGTGGCCTTGTGCAAGGTATTGGTTGGATGACTATGGAAGAAATAATTTATGATAAGGAAGGAAGGCTTCGCTCCAATGCTTTGTCAACTTACAAAGTCCCTGACATCTATTCTGTCCCGAAAAATATTGATGTTCATTTTCTTGAAACACAAAATGATAACCTGGCCATATTTCGCTCAAAGGCAGTGGGAGAGCCACCTTTAATGTATGGCATCGGGACTTTCTTTGCGCTTCGCAATGCCATCAGGGCATTTAATCCAAATACATTTCCTGCATTTTCTGCTCCCATGACTCCTGAAAAAGTTTTATGTTCATTGTATTCCAAGGCCCCGGAATATACCAAGACTACCAATGAAGAAGCAATTAGGAATATGGAATTTAATAAGTAAAAGCCTAAAGGAAAAAATTCCTGTGATGCTATTATATGTTGTAGAAAGCCATGGCAGCAGCCCCGGAAGACAGGGCTTCTTCATGGCTGTAAATGGTGATGGCAACATGGAAGGATCTGTAGGCGGTGGCATTATGGAACAGAAGTTTGTAGAGATGGCGAAGCAAAGGCTTAAACATCATTCCAAAGAAACGCTTTTAAAAAAGCAGGTGCACGATAAAAATGCCGGTGTAAATAAAAGCGGTATGATATGTTCCGGTGAGCAGACAATTTTATTATACATTGTTCAAAAAAAAGATGCGGAAGCGATTAAGGAGATTGTCAAATCATTAAAGAATAATAAAATCGGCCTATTAAAAATATCTAATAACGGGATCGGATTTTCTAAAGGAGTTCACA
>JBBPZF010000348.1:0-16720 GCA_038199105.1 Chitinophagales bacterium
ATTTCCTTTTCTTTGCAAAACCTTATAAATGTCTGATCGTAATTCTCCTCTTTCCGCTACTTTAATTTTAGAAGATGGTAATATTTTCCAGGGTAAAGCCTTCGGAAAAATTGGTATTGCCACAGGTGAAATTTGTTTTAATACCGGCATGACCGGTTACCAGGAAGTATTCACTGACCCAAGCTATTATGGCCAGGTTGTGATAATGAATAGTGTACACATCGGCAATTACGGAGTAAATGAAACTGATGTAGAAAGTGACTCTGTAAAAGTGAAAGGAATAATCGGACGAAACCTCGAAGAACAATATTCCCGTTTTGCAGCAAACGATTCGCTACAGCAATATTTTGAAAAACAGAATATCGTGGCGATAGATGGCATTGATACCCGTGCGCTGGTTACGCATGTACGCAGTAATGGCGCTATGAATTGCATCATTTCTTCCGCTGGTAAAAGTATAGAGGAACTTAAAGAGATGCTTACCGAAGTGCCCTCCATGGACGGGCTGGAGCTTGCCAGCAAAGTATCTGTAAAAAATAGCTATACGTTGGGAGATGAAAACAGTGAAGTGAGAGTTGCTGTGCTTGATTACGGTATTAAAAAAAATATATTAAATTGCCTGGTTGAAAGGGGCGCTTTTGTAAAAGTTTTTAACGCTGACACGGATTACCAGCTCACCGAAGAGTTTAAGCCACATGGTTATTTTATCAGCAATGGCCCCGGCGATCCGGAGCCATTGCATAATGCTGTAAACACAATTAAGAAAATACTTGCGGCGAAGAAGCCTCTCTTTGGAATCTGCCTTGGGCAGCAATTGCTTGCTTTGGCAAACGATATACCTACATTTAAAATGCACCACGGCCACCGCGGTTTAAATCACCCGGTAAAAAATTTAATAACAGGGAAATGCGAAATCACGACGCAGAATCATGGATTTGGTGTAGATGCAGAAGCCATAAAAGGAAATGAAAATATTGAGATAACCCACGTGAATCTAAATGATGATTCAATTGAAGGTATCAGGCTTAAAGACCGGCCTGCATTTTCGGTGCAATACCATCCTGAAGCCACGCCGGGCCCCCACGATAGCAGGTATTTATTCGACCAGTTTTTTGGAATGATTAATGAAAATAAATAAATTATTTTTTAGCCTAATTACCTATTAAACCTAAAGCAATGAAGATCGCAATTATAAACGGACCGAATTTAAACCTTATAGGATCAAGAGAAACTGACATCTATGGCGGAGAATCCTTCGAACACTATTTTAATAAGATCCGTAAAAAATACGAGCACATGGATTTTGATTATTACCAAAGTAATGTTGAAGGAGAATTGATAAATGAATTACAAAGCGCTGCTCTAAAAATGGACGGTATTATTTTAAATGCCGGGGCCTATACCCATACATCAATTGCAATTGGCGATACAATAGCTGCGTTAAAAGTGCCAGTGGTAGAAGTGCATATTTCCAATATAGAAGCACGCGAAGAATTCAGAAAATACTCACACATTACAGCAAAATGCGCAGGCACCATTTTTGGTTTCGGCCTGAAAGGCTACATGTTGGCAGTGGAGTCTTTTTTAAAATGATCCTTATAAACAGCACTCTGTTTCTATATTAAACCAGCCTACAAGGTCTGTATCTTTTTTCCATGTAAGGGGATTTTTCAATTCGGCCCCGCTGTACCTTATTATTTTATTTTCGTCACAGGCATAGCCCTATAGAACGAGTCTTGCATTGGATTACATTTGCATCTCTTATATAAAATATGAACCACCTTGCTACCTGGAGCATTGCATTTTTAGCCATAGCCGGCGTTATCATACGCCCTTTTAAAGTGCCGGAGGCCGTATGGGCTGTAAGTGGCGCCATATTGTTGTTAGCGTGCGGACTTATATCCCCGGCAGAAGGGTTTACAGGAGCTGGCAGGGGTACGGATGTTTATTTATTTTTAACCGGTATGATGCTGCTGGCAGAAACGGCCCGCGAAGAAAAGCTCTTTGATTGGCTGGCCGCCCATGCTACCAATATGGCCAAAGGTTCCAGCAACCGGCTTTTTCTTTTGATGTATGTAACGGGTACGCTCGTTACGGTATTTTTATCTAATGATGCAACGGCTGTGGTACTCACCCCTGCTGTGATTGCAGCTACAAAAGCAGCTAAGGTAAAAAACCCGCTTCCCTACCTGCTTATCTGCGCCTTCGTAGCGAATGCTGCTTCTTTTGTATTGCCTATTTCCAACCCAGCGAATCTTGTAATTTATGGAAGCCACATGCCGCCCTTGCAGCAATGGTTGCAACTATACTTGCTGCCTTCCGTTTGCGCTATAGTGGTGACCTACATAATGCTTTACCTGTTGCAGCGCAGGAACATCCGGCAAACAATTGAAACCCGCATTGAAATACCTACGCTCACAAAAGGCGGTAAAACTGCCTTATGGGGTATTGCAGCTACTGCAATTATTTTACTTATCGCCTCTGCATTGAACGTGCAACTCGGCCTGCCCACCGCCATCACGGGTGTATTGACTTCAGCCATAGTGTTACTTGCTGCAAAGAAAAGTCCACAAAGGGTTTTGCAAGGTATTACCTGGTCTGTACTGCTTCTTGTTGCGGGGCTTTTTATAATAGTGGAAGCGCTTAATAAAACCGGGCTGATTGATATGCTCTCCTCGATTTTGCAGCAGGGCATAAGCATATCCATCACGGCAACCGTATGGGGCTGCGGTTTCATTGTTGCCTTCGCCTGCAACCTGGTGAATAACCTGCCCGCAGGCCTTATTGCCGGAAATGTAGTGCAATCCGGACAGGTACCCATCATGATAAAGAGTGCTATCCTTATCGGCACAGACCTCGGCCCCAACCTTTCTGTTACCGGCTCACTGGCAACCATTCTCTGGCTTGTTGCTCTGCGACGGGAAGGCATCAATGTTACCGCCTGGGATTTTCTTAAAACAGGTTTACTGGTAATGACGATGGCTTTGTTATTTACAATTGGATCGCTTTGGTTGTGAACGAACAAACAATATCCATATTCCGGTCTCTTTTTGACTATGTGTGACCGTGATGGATTGCAGCTGGTATGTAACCCCCGACATGATTAGAGCGCAGGTGAAATGCGCTGTTTCTAAAGGTGATATCCGTCTTTTATTACTTATAGCTTTGACGTTCGAAAACAAATATGGAATAAGAAAGAAAGTATTGCTTTAGCGGCTGCTGATCCTTCATAAAAATATAAATCAGCGAAGCAAACTCTATGGACCAAACTTTACTATCAACAGTATCCGTAGCATCCCCTCCAGGTCTGTCGGTATTAATTTCACCTGGAAATTTGGTAAGCTGGAATTCAGAAAAACCAGGGCAATAGTCAATGATAGCTTAAATGCGCCTGTTGATAGCGGTTAAGAATAGACGAAAAAATGCTGCGTGGTTTTGCAGTTAGAAATGTATAAAGATATCAGCAAAAGCTGGCCGCTATAAAATTGTCTGCCTTAACTGCTGATATATTTTACAAAAGTTCTCTTTGCAATCGGCAATAAAGTTTCTTCCATAGGATAGACTAATTCCGTTTTTATAGTATACACGGCAGGGTTTGGCAATTCAGGCCGGCTTCTTATAAGTTCGGTCTTTATATTTTCCGACGAATTACTCACCGAACGTATCCATTGGTTTATAAAGTCTGTGCGTATGCCGCGATATTTTTCATCATGCTTTTCATAAATAGTAAGGTGATACTCGTAAGCAACTGTGGTATTGAAACGGCCATCGCATATTAGTAAATAGCCTTCATTGGTATCAAGTGGTAAAAGGCCGACGGGCTCTATATCTAATTTGTCTTCTACAAATTCATATATCTCTGTGCCGTTTTGAATAGTTGTTTTTATTTTTTGCGCGGAGTAGTGTACAATGTCTTCAAGCTCTTTCATCAGGTCAGTATCTTCAATTATTTTTTCATAATCAACCTGTAGTTTTTTTAAATTTATCTCTGTAAGCTGCCGTGGAAAATGATCTTCAAGAAAGCGCCTGTTTTCCCTGAAGGATACGATATTATTATAATGAAAAATAATGTCGGCCAGTTCGGGGTAAAGTTTGTTTTGATTAAAATAACCATTTACATGTTGCAGGTAAGCAAGCAAGATATATTTCTTTAGTTCGAAATCAATATAGCCTTCTGCGAACCAGGTTTCAGATAACGATTTCATAGCGGTACTTTTTTAAGTTATAAATTGAATTTACCTATTTGACTCCATATTTTATAAACGATAATTTTTGATAAATGTTTTGACATGATTTTGTTTCAGTGATCTTTAAGACTGCATTACAGCAACTGTTTCGATATAAAAAATTTTTTTTATTATTTTTTTTGGGATGGTTCAATCCTGTTTTTCTTTATTAAGAACCTCCACAATTTGATTATACAGTTCCATAGCTACGGCAGGTGTATCGCCGATGCATAATACGCCAAGCTTACCATATTGAGATAGAGCGCCGATCATGTGGAACATGACTCCCTGCTGAATACTACCATTATAAAGCAGGTTGTTAGCAGTGGCTATTTCAATAAGGTCGTGTGGAGTAAGGCCTTTATAATGTTCACTCTGCAGGTTGTCAGAAAAAAAATAACACCGTGGCTGGCCATTCGCTGTCAGGTAGACCCCATTTGTTTCATCGTAATTTCCATCAGTTAAATATTGCAACATCAGGTATGGATGCGTGGTGCCTCCTTTTCGCAGGTTTATTTCTATTGCATAATGCATCCACTCATAATCTTCCTTTACAGAAATAAAGTCTATTGAAAACCTCCCAATTACACCATAGCCGTTTAGTTTCTCTGCAATGCATTTGCCTAATGCACCTACGGTTACAGCATATTCTTTGTTGGCAGGGAAGTGTGCCCCTAAAAATACCTGGCCACTTTCACCGCCAAGAACCTGATCATGGGTTGAAGAAATTTCTATTTCACCTATCGGGCTTATACGACACTGTACCGAGGGCGCTGCTTTATAAGTTCCCTCAATAAAAGCTTCCGCAATGCCGCCCATGGTTTGCAATTTTTTTATGAATGTTTCATAGTTTAAATCGCGTGCAACAATTTTTAACCTGCCGGACAACTGTTCATGCACCCATGTTTTCAGTTGCTCGTTTGCAGGAGCATCTTCAAAAGAAAATATGGCATTTCCTTCTCCTGAAAAACCATCATTCAACTTTATGACCGCATTGCTCAACGAAGGAAATGTTGTTTTAAGATTAGTCAATGCGTCTATCAAATCTTCTTCAGATGCCAGGTCTTCATAGCCCGGTGGCGTAGGGATATTACATTCTTTAAATATTTTTCTGCTGAAACTTTTTGTGCCGATATAAAGCAGATCAGGGTCGCAACCGAAAATGGGCATTTTAAGTTTTACGGCAAGCGCCCGTTCAAATTCTGTTACATTAAAACAGGCGATATGCGCAACATGGTCGGGTGGAACGCTCTTACGAATTCGTTCTATTAACCTCGGACGTTCCAGTATTTTTTCCGTAAGTGATCTTGCAGACGCATCAAAACAACTCAATGTTTTCAGGCGTTGGCGGGCGTGGTAGTTAGTAATGCCTGGCAACAGGTGCAGGTAATAATCCATAATGATGTTATGAATAGGCATGCTGGTAAGATATATGATATGCGTATTGGGCATGCGCAACAGCATTAATAAACACAGCAATCTTTCTTCATAATGGTTAACGCCATCTATCTTTGCCAGTATCTCCTGGTCAAGTGTAAGGCTTGGTATTATCACTACCGTCTTCGCGGCCATCCTGTCGGGGAAGGCTGATGAATATTGTGCGGGAAACCCCAGCTGCAGTTTTTTAAATTCAAGTATTTCCTCGTTATTATCTTCCATTATTTGCTTTTAATATTTGAATTATGGTTTTGGCCAAAGGTGATATTGGTCAAATAAATTTAAATAAAATAAAAGCGAATCGCTGATAAGATATTGTCAGAGACTTTCAAATTTATTTTAGGTATTTCTTTGAATATGCTTTTGCCATGATCCGAACGATGGTAATTATGATTTTGGAAATACTAAAGAAGGCGACAAGATTGAGGCATTGTGGGCAGGTATAACTTCACGCGTCAGTTGGTTTTTGCAAAAACCAACTGCTATCAACCAACGGAATGTAAAGGTTGAATGGATATTGGCCAGGCAGCAAAATATTGATCACTATGAATTACAAAGAGCAGTTGGAAATGCAAATTTCAAAAGAATTTCTTCCTTCCAGGTTGCAGACGATTCACTGTATTCTTTTCTGGAAGATATTCAGCCGGGGATAACTTACCAATACCGGCTGGTGATTATAGCAAAAGCGGGAGGTATATGTTATTCAGACGCCCGGGGTATAAAGCTTATTGATAGTAAGCCTTTCACCATCTATCCAAATCCATCCAATGGCAAAATTTGGGTTTCATTGAATGGATATGTTCGAATGCCAATTTTAAAATTACCAATTCTACCGGCCAATCTGTTTTCAACAAAGAAATATTAAGCCTCTATAATCCAACAGCAATAGATATTTCAGGTAACCTTAAAGGTGTTTACTTTCTTACAATTGCAAAGAAAGATGGCACAACTACTCAAAAGTTTATATTGGAGTAATTGATCATAATTAAACTGATTACTGATTAACCTGATAAATATCTTCCGGGAAGAAATTACTTAACTGCGAATCAGTAATCAGCAAATTAAGGAAAGTGAAATTTAATCATGCCCCTGCAACTTAACCAACTTATTATATACGCCAAGTAATAGAAATGGCGCAGCCCATTGGCCAATAAAGAGGCTGTTGTGTTTGTTTTTCTCACCCGTCAACTTTAGGGTAAGCGAAATGCCCATAGAGGCGAGTGCGGCCCACAAAAAAACATCGGATGGAATTTTTGCTGTTTGCTCTTCAATTGATTTTGCGGTCTTGCCTTCTTTGTGCTCTGGATTGCTTGATGAATTCATGGTTTGTTATTTTTTATTTTAACTGCTGAATACAGTATCTATCATAAACATGCCATTGTAAAAATTGTTCAATAAAAAAAATATTTTTTAATGACAAGGTTAGCGAATATTAATACGAAGCAGCCTTCTAATGCGTTTTTAAAACCAAAACCAGGAAAGAATTCTAAAGGCGGGCAATGCTTTTACAACTTCCATCCATAAATACTAATTTTAATGATTCTAAAAATCCGAACTGATTGAATTCCGCGAGAATATATCTTGTTTTCATTTTCTTACTGCTGCTGCATGATGGCTTTTCACAACTTAACCCTGCACCAAAATCTAATCTCAGGAAAAAATTTATTTCTACTAAAAGAAATCCTGTTCAGTTTGACAGCAGCAGCGTAGTCCCTAACACCATTACTATTCCCGGGTTAGACACAAGTGATTACGCCGTTGATTATGTAAATGCACTGATCTCCTGGAAAAAGACAACTTTGCCTGATAGTGTTTTCATAACTTACCGGACCTTTCCTTATAGACTTAATGCGATTGCGAGGCATTATAATTATGATAGTATCCGGTTCAATTTTGCAACCGAGAAACCCTTTATTTTTAAAGGAAATCAGTCGCAAAACAAGATCATAGATTTTGGAAATATCAATTATAATGGAAGCTTTGGCCGTGGTATTTCATTTGGGAACAACCAGGATGCCGTGGTGAACTCAACATTGAACCTTCAACTAAATGGTTACATAGGAGACAGCCTGGAACTGACCGCTGCCATAAGCGACAACAACATCCCCATTCAACCGGAAGGCAATACACAGGACATACGTGATTTTGACAGGATATTTATGCAAATAAAAAAGCATGGATGGCAAGCGAACTTTGGCGATATTGATATCAGGCAAAGCCAGAATTATTTTCTTAATTTTTATAAGCGTTTACAGGGCGCATCTTTTATTACTGACAACAAAATAGGCAGGCATACTACCAATTCATTTTTAGTAAGTGGCGCCATTGCAAAAGGAAAATTTACCCGAAACGTAATAACACCGATTGAGGGAAACCAGGGCCCATACCGCTTGTCAGGCGCTAACAACGAATTGTATTTTACCGTACTTGCCGGCACCGAAAGAGTATTTATTGACGGGCAAATGCTCACGAGAGGAGAAGACCAGGATTACATAATAAACTACAACACAGCAGAGATAACGTTCACGTCTAAACGATTAATTACAAAGGACAGCAGGATACAGGTGGAATTTGAATATTCTGACCGCAATTTTTTGAACTCACTCTTATACGCAAACGATGAGATAAATGTAAACAACAAGCTCCGGCTTAGCATTGGCGCTTATTCAAATACAGATGCTAAAAACACTTCCATCAACCAAACACTGGATGTGGCACAAAAACAATTTCTTTCGCAGATAGGAAATAATATAGACAGCGCCCGTTATCCAAATGCGGTAAGAGATACCTTTTCTGTAAACAAAATTTTATATAGAAAAACAGATACAACCTACAACGGAATTACTGATTCGATCTATGTTTACTCGACTACGAAAGGCGATCAGCTTTACAATCTTTCCTTTACAGATGTTGGTTTTCAAAAAGGAAATTATACGATAGTGTCAGGTAACGCAAATGGCCGTGTATTTATGTGGGTACAACCTGTAAACGGAGTTCCACAGGGCGATTGGGAACCTGTTATAATTTTGGTTACTCCCAAAAAACACCAGATAATTACCGCTGCCGCCCAATATTTCATCAATGAAAAATCTTTTATTAAAGCTGAAATGGCATTGAGCAATTATGACGTGAATACCTTTTCTTCAAAAGATAAACAGGAGGATAACGGTGTTGCTGGCAAGCTGGAATATGTAATGCAAAAAGCCGTTTTAAAAAATGTAAAGCAAGGGATTACGCTACAGACTTCATTGGGCTACGAGTTTGTAGAAGATCGTTTTAAGCCGGTGGAACGATTGAGGAATGTCGAATTCAACAGGGACTGGGGATTACCCTTTGATGCGCCTGCTGCCACAGAACATTTAATCACTGCATCAGTAGCATTAAATGATAAGCAAAATAATTTTTTTAAATATGGATTTACCAACTATATCCGAAGTGATAATTACAATGGAATACGAAACTCTATAGAGCATGCAATGGATATAAAAGGCTGGAAACTAAATGACAAATTTTATATAACGAATATAAATAGCGTCATGCAAAAAGGATCGTTTGTGAGGCCATCGGTAGATGTGTCAAGAATTTTTCCGGCTTTCAAAAATCTAAAGATTGGCGGCGGGTATTCCGGGGAACATAACAAGCAACTCGATAAAATAAATGATACGCTAAATGCGCAAAGCTTTGCCTTTGATCTTTGGCAGGTTTACATCAAGTCCAAGGAAACAAAACTCAACCGCTGGGGCGTCACTTATTTTACACGAAGTGATAAATATCCTTATCAAAAAAGCCTGGTGAGTAGCGACAGAAGCCAGAACGTAAGCGTGATAACCGAGTTATTAAAAAACGAACATCACCAATTTAAATTTAATGCCACTTACCGTAAATTAAATGTGATCAACCCCGGAGTGACGGCACAAAAAAGTGATGAAAGTTTACTTGGCAGAATTGAATATGCGGTGAATGAATGGAAAGGTTTTGTAAATGGAAGTTTCTTATATGAGATAGGCTCAGGCCAGGAGCAAAAAAGAGAATACACATACATTGAAGTGCCCGCCGGGCAAGGCTATTACACCTGGAACGATTATAACAATGATGGCATTCCCCAACTGAATGAATTTGAAATAGCTATTTACGAAGATCAAAAAAAATGGGTGAGGGTGTTTACGCCAACCAACCAATATGTGAAAGCAAATTATGTGCAATTTAATTATAGTCTCGCTCTGAATCCTGCGTCCATCATTAATCCTGCTAACACCAAAAAACTTGTGAAGTTTTTAGGAAGGTTTAGTACCGCTTCCGCTTTGCAGATAAATAAAAAAGATGTTTCTAATGGCTCGTTTGAGTTTAATCCTTTCACCCAAAAATTAGCTGATACCACGCTGATCACTTTAAATTCTTTTTTATCAAACTCTATTTATTTTAATCGGACAAGTGTGAAGTGGGGCCTCGATCTTACACATCGCCTGAACAACAGTAAGTCCTTATTAAATTATGGATTTGAGGGACATAAGCTGAGAGATCTCACGCTTAAAGGACGTTGGAATGTTAACCGTTCCATTGCAACTTCATTTACTAATAAGTTTATAAGAAATGAATTGAACACTCCTTCATTTGCTAACCGGAATTATAAGATAGACGAGGTTTCGTCGGAGCCTTCTGTCAGTTATATCTATCGAAGCGATTTTCGCGTAAGCCTTATTTATACTTATGATGTTCGTAAGAATACCATACAATTAATGGAACAAGCTATCAACAACGCTATAGCTGCCGAAGTGAGATATAATGTACTCTCTGCAGGCACGTTGAATGGGAGATTTTCTTACAATAATATTAATTACAAAGGCGGTGGCGGAAGTGCAAATAGCACTGTTGGTTATATTATTTTAGACGGCCTTTTACCAGGTAAAAATTATCTGTGGAATGTAGAACTTACCAAAAGGATTGCCGGCAATATTGAAGTGAACCTGCAGTATGAAGGCAGAAAGCCTGGCGATGCTAAGACGGTGCATACCGGGCGTGCATCAGTAAGGGCGATATTATAGCCCCCTGTCCCCCGAAGGGGGAACTTAGATCCAATTGTTTTACTGGCGCTTCATTATAAAAATAAATTCTGCCTTTCTTGGATTAAAAGAAAGGCCGCCTTTCTTTCCTTCGGGAAGGGCTTTAGTAGAATCTAGCACTGGTGCATGGTATGTGGGAATGGGCTTTAAAACAAGTTGACTTTTCTTTGAAAGGAAAGCCGAAGTTTTCAAGAAGGCTGAAATTTAGATCCAATTTTTTTACTGGTGATGAATATTGATTTAAGAAGAGAACGAAGTGACTTTTCTTTGGATTAAAAGAAAGGTCGCCTCCCTTCCCTTCGGGAAGGGCCTTAGTAGAATCATACACCAGCTCATGGGTATGTGGGATGGGCTTTTTTTAATCACTCAATCCTGCCATGATATTTATTGTAAGCGCAATCATAACGGTATTAAAAATAAAAGACAAGATGCTGTGCAATAGCGACAGCCTCCTTAATCTTTTCGAAGTGATATCCACATCAGACACCTGGAAGGTCATGCCGAGTACAAAAGAATAATAAGCAAAATCTATATAATCAGGTTTGTCGTCTTCTGGAAATTTAAGACCGCCGGCATGTGTACTTGAGTCTTCTTCATCATCACCATAAAAAATATGCGCATAGCGAAAAGTAAAAATAGTATGTACAAGAAACCAGGCGAACAGCATACCCCCAACAGCAACTATAAGATGTAACGCCTCTGTATCTTTAAAATCCTTCTTTGAAATTATAAGCAGCAGCACAGCCAGGAAGCCTGCGAAAGTTGATACCAAAACAGTCACGAAAATCAGCACCCTGCTTGAGTCCTGCGCCTTTGCCTGTTCTCTTATTTGCCGGGAGTTGGTGATGGAAAAAGTTATCCAGCTCATTATAATCATGCCCAGGCTGAAAGTATCCCATCCGATCATTACATGGGTAAGGACATCAAGTTTTTGAATATTTACAATAAAATAAACAAGAACAGCAATGGCAACGCAGATTAATAGTTTATGTATGGAATGTAATCTCTCAAATAAAGGCTGTTTGGATTCGCTTTTTTTGCGTGGCATACAAGCTTGCGTAATAGTTTATAAAGCCGTAAGTTAAAACTTAAGCTGTGTTAACTAAATTTTATTTCAATATTATTAATCGAATTTTGGAATTGAACTATACGAATTAATGAATATAAAAAATAATTCAATGTGCTAAAAATTCGTGTATTAAAATTCGTGTTATTTCTTATGCATTTTAGTATCACCAAATTGATAGAAAAGGCCGAGCTGAAAAACGTTGCTTTGAATGGTTGGGCCATTTTTGGTATTATTAATATCACTCAATCCAAACACATACCTCGCATCAAACCCAACACCGGTAGCTGATAAGTAGCCAACACCCAAGGGAATGGAAAACGCCGTAGACTTGAAATTTTTGTTATCTGCGCTAACGTCTCCAACTTTCGTTTTTGCTTTTATTAAAAATCCGATCTGTGGGCCACCTTCAAGCCTGAAACCATTGTGAACAAAGTATTGCAGCAATACCGGCACATTTATATAACTCAAATTTGTAGTCGCTTTATTATTATTTCCTATCAAGGTTTGTTTAGCTCCTTCCAATGAATAAATAACTTCCGGTTGTATTGCCCATAAGTTTGAAGCATGAATATGCGCTAATCCACCAATATGAAACCCAACTTTACTATCAGTGGAAGTATTATCATCAAAGTGAAGGGTGGATACATTTACGCCGCCTTTTACTCCGAAATAAGTTGCCTGTGCCGCGGCGTCAAACATCAAAAACATGGATGAAATAAAAATAATTGTCCTTTTCATAATTGATTTTTGTACTGATTAAAATGGGTTTTTTTATTACCTGCCCTTGTCAAAAGTCATACCTGTTTTTTATAACTGACTAAGTGTCTATCTTTGCAAACGAAATTTGTTCACCCTGCAAGTGTCCTTTCCGGGAAGTTCCGGAATAAAATTTCATTAGCTATGGCAGTATTACACAACAGAGTTTCCCAAAAAGAATTAAAGGAGCACCTATACAAGGAAACCGAACCTCGCACTACCTTATCATTTTACAGGTATATACCTATTGATAATCCTCCTGTATTTCGTGATGAACTTTATAAAAAATTTAATGAGCTAAAAGTTTATGGCCGCATCTATGTGGCTGAAGAAGGTATTAATGCACAGGTAAGTGTTCCTTCTTCTAACTTTGGAGCATTCAAAAATACTTTAAATGAAACGCGAGGTTTAGAAGATTTGCGGTTGAATATTGCTATAGATGATGATGGCAAAAGTTTTTGGGTTTTAAAAATAAAAGTAAGGGACAAAATTGTTGCCGATGGTATTACAGATGCCGGTTTTGATATGAGCAAAAAAGGAAATTATGTAAATGCCGCTTCCTTCAATTCTTTAACGGCTGACCCGGAAACAATAGTGGTGGACATGCGAAATCATTATGAGTATGAAGTTGGGCATTTTGCCAATGCAATGGAAATACCGTCAGATACTTTTAGAGAGCAACTACCCATGGCCGTGAGTATGCTGGAAGATAAAAAAGATAAGAACATCATAATGTATTGCACCGGTGGCATACGCTGCGAGAAAGCAAGCGCCTGGATGCTGCACAATGGTTTTAAAAATGTATTTCACCTGGAAGGAGGGATCATTCAATATGCAAATAAGGTAAAAGAAGAAAACCTTGATAACAAATTTCTCGGAAAAAATTTCGTGTTTGACGGAAGGCTGGGAGAGAAGATCGGCGAAGAAATAATAAGCCGCTGCCACCAGTGCGGCGCGCTTTGCGATGCACATACTAACTGCGCCAATGAAGCATGCCACCTGCTTTTTATTCAATGTGATAAATGCAGGACAGCGTTCGATGGCTGCTGCTCTGCGGAGTGCAAAACCATTTATAATTTACCTGAAGAAGAACAAAAAGAAAAACGCAAAGGAGTAAAAAAAGGGATGATGGTTTTTAATAAATCAAGGGAGAGAATGAAGGGACTTGCCCGCGATGATCAGTAGATTAGAAATAGCCACACTTTTTATTCCCCCAGGCTATCGGTAGAAAGACTAACCTTACACCTGAAAAGAATTTATGTGGTATTGAATTGATAAAAAAACGGCCACTGCAGCAGCCGTTTTAATCTTGTAATCAAAATCGTTTATTGAACGAATCTTGATAAAAACACATTGCTGTAAGCAATCTCTGATCCTTTACCTATTGCGGCTACGCGTGACCAATACTTCTTACCTGGGGTCAGGTTTTCAAAAGTATGTTTCAAATTGCAACTTGCAACACTTTGCCATACACTGTCCGCTGTTAGCGGGTCAGCGTTTATAAATGAAAAAAGAGAATTAAGTTTCTATTTGAGTTGTATGATAAGTTGACGAGCGGGATGTTTAGAGGAGAAAAGAAAAAGAAGAAAATATCAAAACAATGAATCCCTATGTATATTTAGATGCTAAACTGATGTAGGTGAAACAGGCCACAATGGGCTCGGCACAAACACCAGACATCGGTGCTTTCTTTTGTTGTTCCGGACATTTTTAATTTGGAACAGCAGGACTAACGATGGCTGGAAAAAGTATAACACCTGCACTGGCAGGAAATGCACCAGCACTATGTGTTTGTTTATTTTATAAATTTAAGAATGGAAACAATAAAATTAACTGGGTTAATACACAGGGAGGCCGAATGCATAGGCATCTTTTCACCACAAAATGCTAAGCTCAATTATTATTTTCAAAAAAAAGCCGGCGCAAAATGGAGCCGGACGCACACCTGCTGGTATGTACCTTGCAATGAAAAAAACTATGAACAGCTATGCAAAGCATTGGCAGGAAAGGCATTATTAGATATTACTGAATTGAAACGCTTCCTGGTTGACAAGAAAAAAAATATTGCTGTTTCACCAAAAAGTACGGTACTAATGAAGGAGCTACCTACAAAAGCAATGGCAGTGCGGCTGCAGCCTGCACAGCAATCAAAAGCCGTTTATAAATTAACTAGCGAAAATAATGAAGCTCTTCAAAAACTGAAGCAGCAACTGGTATTGAAAGCCTACAGCCCGTCCACCATTCGTACTTATACGAATGAGTTTATGCAATTTTTGCAAACAATAGGAAGCGTACCGGCAACGGAATTTACCATACCGCGTATAAAAGATTATTTGCAGTATTGCTTTGAAAAATTGAAGCTGAGTGAGAACACTTTGCACAGTCGCATGAACTCCCTTAAGTTCTACTACGAACAGGTGCTTAAAAAAGAAAAATTCTTTTGGGAAATACCCAGGCCAAAACGTCCAATGATATTGCCGAAACTCTTAAATGAAGATGAACTAAGAAAACTATTCACCGCCCTGCAAAATAAAAAACACAAAGCCATGCTCTTTACAGCTTACAGTGCCGGGCTTAGGGTAAGTGAGATCGTCAATTTAAAAATTGAACACATAGACAGTAAAAGAATGCAAATTTTCATAGAGAGAGCTAAAGGAAAAAAGGACAGGTATGTAAACCTGAGCCCGCTGGTATTGGATATTTTAAGAAAATATTTACAAGAGTATAAGCCGGCGCCCAAACACTGGTTATTTGAAAGCGAGCAAACGCAAAGCGCCTACCCGACAAGAACGGTGCAACAAATATTTGCAAATGCAAAACATAAGGCAGGTATAAGGAAAGAAGTAGGCATACATAGCCTGCGCCACAGCTTTGCCACACATTTGCTCGATAAAGGCACCGATATAAAATACATAAAAGATCTGCTCGGCCACTTCAATATAAAAACAACTGAGCGATATCTTCATGTAAGTAAAAAGCAGTTGGTGAACATATTAAGCCCTTTTGATGACTTATATAAGGATGAAAAAATAGAGTGGTAAAAATCTCCGTAAGATTCGATATTTCAAAGTATAAAAAATGAAAGGCGTAAACAAGGTGATACTAATAGGAAATGCGGGCAAAGAACCGGAATATAAATTGCTGCAAGACGGCACACCCGTAGCAAGGCTTACGGTAGCCACCACGGAAAGTTACCGGTTGAAAAACGGTGATGTTCAATCACACACGGAGTGGCATCGGGTAATTGTTTGGCGCGGGTTGGCAGACCTCGCAAAGCAGTATGTACATAAGGGAAGCCACTTGTATATAGAAGGTAAGCTGCGCAACCGCCACTATGATGCTAAAGATGGACACAAAATATATATAACCGAGATAGTTGCCGACCAGGTAATATTACTCGATAAAAAAATAAAAGCAACAGAGCATGGCACGGAAGAAGCCACAAAAGAAGGACCTCCATTTTGAATAAAGAGAGCAACATATTACGATTTTTTAAAGATCGGATTGTACTAACGACAATACAAAATGTATAATGGTAAAATATTGATTATTAGATAAGGTTTTTTTTATAGCTTACATCTTATAACATAAATACAAGCGTTAGCAGTAACCCTATTGGACACTGCTTAATAGTTCGGGATGCTCATAGACATTCCCTTTGACTTTATTTAGATTACCCAAACTATCTGCAAGAGATACAATTCTTTTATCATTTATATATTGACAAAACCAAGCTGCTTCGTCCTCATTCCAAAAAACAATTTGCAACTCTTTGGTATCGCAATTTTCAATAACATCACTTTCATAAACATCTGTGCCGTTAATTTCGGCATCTTGCCTGCCAGTATATTGCATCGGTATCATTTCCGGTATTAACTGACTTAGTTTTGTTGATAAAGAATGCACATTAATAAACCCTTTCCCATCAGGCATAATTGTTAATTGGTCTTGACCCATTTCCCAGGGCGAAAACATTTTATTCGCTTTGGTGTGCCATCCTCTGAATATAATCTCTCTACGGTTGGACACATAAGGGCTACTGCTAACAAGTGTATTGCCAATAGCGGGGCTGACGTGCATATCATCAGCATTTGTTCCTTGCTCGGCTATAGTCCCGGCTGACTGTTCATTGTTCATCATTTGTTTTTAATCTTATCTTTAGTTAATAATCA
>JBBPZF010000349.1:0-2765 GCA_038199105.1 Chitinophagales bacterium
ATTAATATGCTTAAATACGAAATAATAATTTACTGGAGTAAAGAAGATGATTGTTTTATTTCAGAAGTACCTGAGCTTGCTGGATGCAAGTCAGGCGGGAAAAGCTATATAGAAGCTTTACAAAATGCTGAGATTATAATTTCTGAATGGATTGAAACTGCCAAACTTCTTGGAAGGAATATCCCAGAGCCAAAAGGAAAACTTATGTACGCATAAGCATTTTGGTTATCCACTCATCCCGATATCCATAGCTGCATATTTGCAACTCCGGACTAAGTTTTAAAAAATTGTTGCAATAAAATAATTCATTTGCGAAAGATTTCGTAATCCAAAAAATGTTCTTACATTTGATCTACTAAAATATTCGTACATTAAAATTAATAAGATGAAAAAGATAATTATCCCGGGTTTTATTACTGTTTGTATAACCTTGAGTTCAGTGGCAGGTTTTGCCCAGAAAGAAAAAGATAAATCTGAAAAGAAAGTTTCTAAAGAAATTATCATCCGCAAAGACGGAGATAAGGATACTAAAATGAAAATTGAGATTGACGGCGATAACGTAACGGTAAATGGAAAACCATTATCCGATTATAAAAACGGCGATGTAACTGTAATTGAACGGAATCGTATGAACAGGGGTTCTGGTAATTTTCTTTACTCTCCCGGAAACGACAATATGAATTTTGAAGTTTTTAAACATGACATGGCAAATGCAAAACCCCACACTTTCATGGGAGTTGTTACAGATAAATCAACTGATGGCGTAAAGATTAATGAAGTAATGAAAGAAAGCAGTGCAGAAAAAGCAGGCCTTAAAGTCGGCGATATCATTACTAAAATTGATAATAAGGATATCACCAGCCCTTCTGAATTAATGGAAGCAGTGCGGGCTCACAAGCCAAATGAAGAAGTGAAAGTGTATTATAAAAGAGACGAAAAGAAAAACGATATGAAACTAAAGCTTGGTGAAAGCAAGCAGAGCAGCCAGGCTTTTGTTATTAATGGCGATAGGGATTTTAAAAACGAGAGCGATTTCAATTTTTCTATGCCGCCAATGCCAAAAATCCAGGGTTTTAAAAATCAAAATTTTAGCTGGAACATGAACAACGGGGTAAAGCTGGGCGTGAAAGTTGAAGACACACAAGACAAGAGCGGAGCTAAGATATTAAGCGTAGAAGAAGGCTCTGCCGCCGATAAAGCCGGGTTAAAGAAGGATGATATAATTACCGAAATGAATGGTGAAAAAGTAAACGATGTACGGTCCGGGTTGATGGACAGTAAAGACAAAGAAAATTTCGCTCTTAAAGCTAAGCGTAATAATGCTGAGATGAATTTTGAAGTAAAAATTCCAAAGCCGGTGAACAGCGCAGATTTATAAGATGACGTAATCATCAACACAACTGAACTATAAATATTTTTCCTTTTGAATTACAATACAAAAAGCTGTCTCCGGCAGCTTTTTGTTTAGTTTAAGGTTTATGCAGTAAAAGTGGAAGCGTCTTTTCATACCTTCGCGACATGTCATTAGCTGATAAATACGAAGCTGTAATTGGCCTTGAAGTTCACACGCAGTTACTCACTGACAGTAAATTGTTTTGTGGTGACAATACCGCATTTGGAAATCCTCCCAATACGAATATCAGCCCGGTATCATTGGCTCATCCCGGCACATTACCTGTGATGAATAAGAAGGCTATTGACCACGCTATAAGCCTCGGCCTCGCTTTCAACTGTGACATTGTGCGCAATAATTATTTTGCAAGAAAAAATTATTTTTATCCCGATCTTCCCAAAGGATACCAGGTATCTCAACACACTACGCCTATTTGCAAAAATGGATTTGTAACGATAAATATTGACGGCATTGAGCGGAACATATTGTTGAACCGCATTCACCTTGAAGAAGATGCGGGAAAAAGTATCCATGATGCTGATGAAAATTTTACATGTATAGATCTCAATCGTGCAGGAACGCCTTTACTTGAAATTGTGTCCGAGCCGGACATGCATACTTCGGAGGAAGCCTATGCGTATGTAACCGAAATAAGAAAAACAGTTCGTTATTTACAGATTTGTGATGGAAATATGGAAGAAGGAAGCATGCGCTGCGATGCTAATGTTTCCATACGATTAAAAGGTGCAAAAGAACTGGGCACAAAGGTGGAAGTGAAAAACCTCAACTCTATAAAAAACGTAAAGAAGGCGATAGATTTTGAGATACAGCGCTTAATTAATTTGGTTGAAAATGGGGAAGATGTGATCCAGGAAACCAAGAGTTTTGATGCGGCCAATGGTACTACTTTTTCTTTAAGAAACAAGGAAGAAGCAAATGACTATCGCTATTTTCCGGAGCCTGACCTTGCTCCTTTTTTCATTTCAGAAGAGAAGATAGAGTCAATAAAACAATCTTTACCCGAGCTATCAGGAGCGCTTGAGAAGAAATTCGTTGGCCAATATTCTTTATCTTCTGCAGATGCGAAAGTTATTTGCGATGACAGGGCAACGGCTTCTTATTTCGAAAGTATCATTGCACATACTGACAACTATAAAGCGGCGGCTAATTGGCTATTAGGCCCGGTAAAATCTTACCTGAATGATAATAGCCTTGCAATTGAAAATTTTAGCGGCGATCCACTCGTAATTGCTAAACTAATCGCGCTTGTAGATGAAGGATCTGTAAGTTTTGGTGTTGCTGCCTCAAAAATATTCCCGGTATTATTAGAAGATCCTGCGAAAGATCCAAAGCATGTTGCCAAAGAGATGAA
>JBBPZF010000350.1:0-2894 GCA_038199105.1 Chitinophagales bacterium
AATACATGGCTTATTTGGGAAGCCATAAAACATTTACTGAAACGATGGATAAAATTCTTGATGAACATGGAAATTTAAACAATCGGCTGGTGTTTATTTCAGACGGTGCAACATGGATAAAAAAATGGATAGAAGATGCTTTTCCCAATGCAGTTTCCATTTTAGATTATTATCATGTCTGTGAACATTTACATGAATTTTCCAATAGTGTTTTCAAAGATAAAGTCAAAGAAAAGCTATGGACGGACAAACAAAAAGAATGGATATTAAAAGGGAAAACAAGCATGGTAATAAAGAATATAAAAAAGATAGGCAAGGGAAATGAAAAGGCCCGGGAATTAATCAATTATTATACGAGCAATAAAAGCAGGATGAATTATCCCGAGTATCAAAAAATAGAATGTGGAATAATCGGTTCTGGTGCCATAGAATCGGCTCATAGAACTGTGGTGCAAAAGAGACTGAAACAATCCGGTCAACGGTGGAGTCGTAAGGGAGCTCAAAACATGCTCAACTTAAGAGTGGTTAGAAAAAATAATGATTGGAATAAGATTATTGAATTAACTAAAATAAAAATTAAATCCGCCGCTTAAATGCGACAATTTGAAATGCACCCTTGGGAAAGATGGGATGGCGAAGCCCGACAGTACATTTGAAACACCGGGTATGAACTCTTTTAACCATTATTCTTATGGTGCTATTGGCGATTGGATGTATCGAAAAATGGTTGGGTTGGATACGTATGAAGATGGAGTGGGGTATAAGCATATAAAGATTCAACCACATATTGGTGGCGGTTTTACCCATGCATCGGCAAGTTTACAAACTTTATACGGCAGGTTGAGCAATGCCTGGAAAGTTGATGGAAACAATATTTTAATGGATGTCGAAATACCCGTCAACACAACAGCAACGTTATATATGCCTGCGGCAAATGTTGACGATGTAATGGAAAGTGGAAAAAAATTGGCAGGCAATAAGGAAATAAAAATAAGTGGTATGGAAGCTGGATATGTTGTGTTGAATTTAGGATCGGGTATCTATCATTTTATTGCAAAAAATAATCAACCATCATCCAAATAAAAAAAGTTTGTTAAGCACTGTCATTTATTAAGGTGCGGAATATTGTCTGGCTTTCGTCGTTTTGAACTCATACTGAACGTTCGTGGTTCTATTTTTTCATCACCTAACAAGTGCCCCCAGGGTTGCAGGCTTTCAATTCTGTCAAAAATAATTTTAGCAATTGCTATTAGCGGAATCGATAAAAACATTCCGGAAAGTCCCCAAATCATTTCACCCAAAACAACACCGAGCAAGGTTATAAAAGCGTTTATCCTTACCTGTGAGCCTACAATTACCGGCAACAATATATTACTGTCAATAAGGTGCATAGCGACAACAGTTATCACAACTAACAAAACTTTTGTAGCCATAGCGCTGGTGGCAAAAGTGATGATAATATTAAGTACCAGCGCTGAAAAAATACCAATGTAAGGAACGATATTAAATAAGGCAGTAATAAGCCCAAGCAATATGGCATATTTGATACCAAGAAGTAAAAAGACAGTGCAGCATACAACGGCTACAGTAGCCATTTCCAATAACAGGCCAATCACATATTTTCTAATAATAAATTGAACTGTGGTAACAATGTCCAGTACAATGCCGGAGTTTTCTCTTCCAAAAACATCTACCAAAAACTTAAGTAATCTTCTCCTGTAAAACAACATGAAAAAAGTGTCGAGAATAATGAAGACAAGGAATAATAATATAGAAGAAACCGACAGTACCGTGGAGCCGATCATGGATGGCGTAGCAGTTTTTATTTTTGACGTTGCTTTCTGCACATAACCCATTTGCTTTTCAATATTCACATGGAAGGTAGTGGATATCCATCCCTGGAAATTATGAAGAGAAGTAATGATTTGTTGCTGCAGTAAAGGAATATCCTGTGCCAGACTTGAGATTTGTGTGCCTATTAGGTATAAAATTCCTCCAATGCAAAGCAGGAGCAAAATCACTGCGAATGCCGAGGAAGCAGCACGTTTGAGTTTACATTTCTTTTCCAGGAAATTTGAAAGCGGTAACAGCAGAATTGAAAACAGCAAACCAAATGCAAGTGGCGACAATATTTCCTTAGCCAAAATACTTAGGTAACCTAAAGCAATGATGCTGATCAGTATTAAAGCCAGCTTAAAATAAAACGGGTGAGTTTCCTGCCTGGGTAAATTCATGGGGTTAAAAATTTGAAATCATTTGTAAAGGAAATCAAATTTAAAATTGCACACCAATTTTATTTACGCTTAAAAAAAAGACTTGAGGCTTATTACCTTCCTCTTCCCTGGCTCCAGCTTCTTGCTTTTCTAAATCCGCTATGGGAAGCAGGCCTGCGTTGCAACGGATTTTTTTGCACCGTTGGCGTTTGTATAAATTTCAGCTCACTTGCATAAGGATGATCTTCTATTACAGGAATTGTCTGGTCTATCAATTTATGAATGTCCCTGAGAAATGCTCTTTCCTCCATATCGCAAAACGACAAGGCAGTACCTGATGCGCCGGCACGGCCTGTCCGGCCAATGCGATGTACATAAGTTTCAGGAATATTTGGTAACTCAAAATTTATCACGTGAGTAAGATCGTCAACATCAATACCTCTTGCTGCAATATCAGTAGCGACTAACACCCTTATTTTGCCTTCTTTAAAATTGGTCAATGCCTTCTGGCGTGCGGATTGTGTTTTATTTCCATGAATAGCATCGGCACTTATTTTTGCCCTGTACAACTCTCTTGCTATTTTATCTGCACCATATTTTGTTCTTGTAAAAACAAGTGCACTTTGAATTGCGCTGTTTTTTAAGAGATGAATTAATAATTCTTTTTTGTCGCCCTTTTCT
>JBBPZF010000351.1:0-3685 GCA_038199105.1 Chitinophagales bacterium
AAGGGAGAAGTTTTTAGGGTGTGGCCTTACAGGAATATATTTTTATAAAAGGGAATATTTATACTGAAGGAACTGAACCCTGTTTAGAAAAAAAATAATTAATAATTTATTGAACACATGTCAGAGTTTTCACATGTAAACGAACAAGGTTTAGCAACGATGGTTGATGTGAGTGAAAAGAAAATTTCGCTTCGCAAGGCCGTAGCAAGAAGTGTTGTGGCCTTGCCGCAGGAAGTGTATAGTAAATTGGTTGATGGAGATATTCAAACCAAAAAAGGTTCTGTGTTTCAGACTGCAATTATAGCCGGAATAATGGCGGCAAAAAAGACGGGAGAGTTAATTCCTCTTTGCCACCCGCTGGGTTTGGATAATTGCAAAATTGATATTCACCTCAACGAAAACGAATTAATAATCGAGTGCACTACAATCATTTCTTCAAAGACAGGTGTAGAGATGGAAGCTCTGACAGGTGCATCCATAGCGGCTCTTACTGTATATGATATGTGTAAAGCATTGAGCCATGATATTGTGATAAAGGAAATAAAACTAATGGAAAAAACAGGAGGCAAAAATGATTTCAAAAGAACATAAAAAACATAACGATTTAACCAGGCCTGCATACGGAAATTTCAACCGTAATGAATGGGCAATAGTTGGCGGTCAATGCAATGCGATTAAAAGTTTAGCCGATGAGGTAATTATGCAGCTATCTCCGCAATTTAAATGTGCCTGCGTTGATGCGCAGCATGTGGCAGAAAATGAAACAACACTTCTGCCGGAACATCTTAAAAATGGAGCGGTCACCTCCTGCGTTAAGCATAATACCTATCATCAGTTTAATCGTACAAAAGAGTTTAATCATTTCACTTATCGAAGGGAATTTATTGAAGCGGATATTGTTTTGATAAATGGAAATCATTTCGAAGCAAAATCCCAGGTAGTGATAATTGATCAAAGCAAAAAAGCTTCTCTTGAAAAAAGAGTCGCACAGTTAACCAACGTTGAAATGATTTTGCTGGCAGAAAATGCCGAAGATGTTTTTGATTTTGTAAAAGAGGCGCTTCCATCGTGGAATCAGCTACCGGTTTATAAACTTAGCGAGACAAATAAGATTGTTGATTTTTTTAAAAAGAAATTAGCAGAAACAAAACCCTTACTAAATGGCCTGGTGCTGGCCGGTGGAAAAAGCGTAAGAATGGGCAGTGACAAGGGTTTGATAGCATGGCATGGAAAAGAACAACAGTATTATATCGCAGATATTTTGAAAGAAATATGCAGCGAAATTTTTATTTCCTGCAGGGCAGACCAGCAAAATGAAATTGATGAACATTATCAAACAATAGCAGATACTTTTACCGGGCTGGGGCCTTATGGAGCCATACTCTCAGCGTTCCGTGAGAAGCCTGATGTTGCATGGCTTGTGGTGGCATGCGATCTTCCCTTGCTGGATTTTGAAACTTTAGAATATTTAAGAGACAATAGAAATCAGTCGTCAATGACCACATCGTTTGAAAGCCCTTACAATCATTTTCCGGAACCATTGATCACTATTTGGGAACCCAAGAGCTATCCTGTTTTACTTGCTCTTTTGTCGCAAGGATACAATTGCCCCGGCAAAGCATTAAGGAATATGGATACTAACATAATAAAGAGCACACAGCCCGAAGCTCTAACCAATGTAAATACGCAAGCGGATTTTGAAAGAATGAAACAGGTAATGCAAAATAAATTATAGGAAAATTATGCAGGATGAATTGTTACGATATAGTTGCCAGTTAGCATTACCCGGCTTCAATGAAGACACCCAAAAGCGCTTACAAAATGCAAAAGTATTAATTGCAGGCGCCGGCGGACTTGGTTGCCCTGCAGGCCAATACCTTGCAGCAGCGGGCATTGGCACTATCGGCATAGCAGACTATGATACAATTTCAATAAGCAATTTGCACCGCCAAATATTATACACGCCTGCGGAAGCAGGTTTGAAAAAAGTAACTGTTGCATGCGATAAATTACAGCAACAAAACCCAGGTATATCCATTATTCCGCACAACATTAAAATCACTTCTGACAATGTGATGGAACTAATAATTCAATACGATGTCGTAATGGATTGCACGGACAATTTCGAAACAAAATATCTACTGAATGATGCGTGTGTGCTACAGGGCAAGCCATTATTTTATGGGGCAATTTACCAATACGAAGGCCAGGTTGCAGTGTGGAATATATTAAATGCTGATGGCACACGTTCACCAAACTATAGGGATCTTTTTCCAAATGTGAATGCGACACAGGTACCAAATTGCGCAGACGGAGGAGTAATGCCAACACTCGCAGGAATTATTGGTTGCATGCAGGCAAATGAAGTAATAAAATATTTTGCGAGGCAGGGCGATATGCTCGCAGGAAAAATTTTGCTATTTGATGTACAAACAATGCAAAGCCGTGTTATCAAGTCAGGAACGGTTACTAAAACAAATATCACCGCTTTAACCCCCACAGTTGAGCAGCCGGTTATTTCGTCAACAGATTTTGAGAGGATGGTTGACAGTGGCTCTTATGAATTGATTGATGTACGAAGCGCCGAAGAACACGACGCATTCAATATCGGCGGTAAAAATATCCCCCTGGATGAAGTTGAAAAAAAGTCTTCATTAATTAATTTAGAAAAACCCATTATAATGTATTGCGCAATCGGCAAGCGAAGCGCGGAAGCAGTTAGCGTATTAAAAAATAAATTTCCCGGAGTGGAAGTGTTTTCTTTGGAAGGAGGCTTACGGGCATTGAATCAGGCAAAAATATGAGATGATCAATTGCCTTCTCCTGCTAATTTTTAATTCTTAATCCTTAATTGTCTAAGGATGCGCTGCTACCCAAACCTCACCATCTTCAAATACTTCTTTTTTCCAAATAGGTACTGTCTGTTTTAATGTGTCTATGATATAACGGCATGCAGTAAACGCTGCATCGCGATGGGCTGCTGCAACAGCAATAACGATAGGCACCTCACCCGTTTGCAATACACCTGTGCGGTGATGAATTAAAACTTTTTGCAATGGCCATTTCTCAAAAACATCTTCTGCAATCTTGTGCATTTCACTCAGCGCCATAGATTCATAGGCTTCAAATTCAAGCCTTATAACATTTTTATCTTTTGTTGCATTTCTTACCGTTCCAATAAACACATTGATGCCGCCCGTTTCAGGCGCCATCACCCATTCGATGCATGATTGAATTTGTAAAGGCTCTGCTAATATTTTTATATCAGTATTCATTTTTACTTTTACTATTAGCCGCCACTTACCGGGGGAATGATGGCAAGTTCATCTCCATCATGAATCGCTTCAGTACCCGAAGCATATTCATTATTTAAAGCAATCATATAAGAGCCTAACTGGCTAAGCCGCGAATACTTTTCTTCAAGAAATATTTTTAGCTGATCTACATATTTTATTTTATCACTTTCGATTTCAACTTCGGCGCTGCCGAAAATGTCTTTCGCTATTCCAAATGCTAATACCCGCATATTCTAAATTTTATAATAATCAAAATTCTACATTCAATTAATGTAACTATTCAGTACCCTCAAAAATACGTTGATTTTTCATTTTCAAAATAATCAGGTGGGTTATTCACATTAATTATAGGCTTTTTAAAAAATCTGTTTTTTGTGCACATTTTTAGG
>JBBPZF010000352.1:0-2231 GCA_038199105.1 Chitinophagales bacterium
ACAGTTGTATGGGCGTTTGGCAAGTTCTATTGTATTTGCGAATGCGGCGTTTCGTGCTGATCCTGCCATTCTCATCAACAACCACCGGCAACAATCCGGTTTATGGGGTTATGCCATTTCAGGAGATTTACCGATTGTTCTTTTAAAAATTGAAAGCCAGGACAACATGCAGTTGGTAAAGCAACTGATACAGGCGCATGGTTACTGGCGCCTGAAAGGGCTTGTGCTGGACCTGGTGATCTGGAACGAAACGCATGACGGCTACAGGCAGGCTTTTCAAAACGAAATCCAGTCGCTTATTCCGGCTGAACTAAATGGCAGCAAGGGAGGCATTTTTTTAAGAACCGCAGACCAGATATCAAACGAGGATCGTATTCTATTTCAAACGGTAGCCCGTATTATTATTGCCGATAGTGGCGGAACATTGGTTGACCATGTTAATAAAAAAGAGCTTGCAAGAGTGGCCATTCCATTACTAGATAAAAGTCAAGTCCATCCACTGTCTTTAGTGTCCATTCCGCAGCCAGAAAACCTTATCTTTTTTAATGGGTTGGGAGGGTTTTCACCCGATGGAAAAGAATATGTTGTTGTAACAGATAACAATAATAAAACGCCGGCGCCATGGGTAAACGTAATTGCGAATCTAAATTTCGGAACAGTTATTTCAGAAAGCGGATCGGCTTATTCATGGACCGAAAATGCACACGAATTAAGGCTTACACCCTGGAGTGATGATCCGGTTTCAGACACAAGCGGAGAAGCATATTATCTTCGGGATGAAGAGAGCGGACGATTCTGGTCAACATCATTTTTGCCTGCCGGAGGACCATCAACTTATATTACACGTCACGGATTTGGCTATAGTGTTTTTGAACATATTGAAGATGGGATTTATTCTGAAATGACCGTATATGTTGATATAGTGTCATCGATTAAATTCACTGTATTAAAAATACGGAACCAATCAGGACGATCAAGAAACTTCTCTGCTACAGGATATATTGAGTGGGTGTTAGGAGATAACAGAACGAAAACCGCCATGCATATTCATACAGAAATTGATCCGGAGAGCGGGGCGCTGTTTGCTAAAAATCAGTATAACACGGAATTTAACAACAGGGTGGCTTTCTTTGATGTTGATTATTTGGAAAAAACATTTACCGGAGATCGCACAGAATTTATTGGGCGTAATGGCAATTTGCAGAATCCAGATGCCATGTCCCGTATAAAACTTTCAGGAAAAATCGGGCTTGCGTTAGACCCCTGTGCTGCTATCCAGGTCCCTTTTTTCATGGAAGACGGGGAAGAACAGGAAATTATTTTCAGGCTTGGCGCTGGTAAAGATTCGGAGGAAGCGAGTTCTATAGCCAAACAATTCAGGGGAAAGCAAGTGGCAACAGATGCTTTGGAAAAAGTAAAAAAATATTGGGAAGAAACCATTGGCGCTTTGCAGGTGGAAACGCCGGATGCAGCCATCAACATCATTACAAACGGCTGGCTTACTTATCAAACACTTTCTTCACGACTGTGGGGAAGAAGCGGATTCTATCAGTCAGGTGGCGCTTTTGGTTTCAGGGACCAGTTACAGGATGTAATGTCGCTGCTTCATACAAGGCCTGAACTTGCCCGCCAACAAATTTTGCTTTGCGCATCACGGCAATTTAAAGAGGGTGATGTACAGCATTGGTGGCATCCACCGGTTGGTCGAGGTGTGCGAACAAGGATTTCTGACGATTATCTCTGGTTGCCGTTTGTAACAGCCTATTACGTCAAGCATACAGGGGATATTGCAGTGCTGGATGTTTCAACTAATTTTCTCGAAGGGCGCCTGTTAAATCCGGGAGAGGAATCTTATTTTGATCTTCCTCTTGATTCTCATATCTCAGCTACACTCTACGAACATTGTGTGCAGGCAATAAAACATGGACTCGATTTTGGCGAACACGGGTTGCCATTAATTGGTACCGGCGACTGGAATGATGGCTTTGATAAAGTAGGACAGCATGGAAAGGGAGAAAGTGTTTGGCTTGCGTTTTTTCTTTATGAGATATTAAACAACTTTGGAGAAACAGCAGGTTTGCATAATGACTTAACCTTTGCGGCTACCTGCAAAAAAGAAGCAATTATATTAAAAGCAAATATTGATAAAAATGCCTGGGATGGTGAATGGTATAAACGTGCATGGTTTGATGACGGAACACCGCTGGGCTCCAAAAGCAGTGGCGATTGTA
>JBBPZF010000353.1:0-4319 GCA_038199105.1 Chitinophagales bacterium
AACCAAATAGTCTTAATCTCCTGGAGCTTAGAAGAGTGAAATTAGATGATTAATTTACATCATAAGTTAAACCTCCTGTAATCCAATCCGTTTCCATTAATTAAGCGTAACTTTCGGAATTCACACTCGTTTTAAAATATAATAATGTTTGCTATCCTCGCCTTCTTTTTATGCCACTGGTTCTTTTCTTTGTTTTTCCATTCATTTTTCCTTCATCGTTTTGCATCACACCAGATGTATACTACATCAAAAAGATGGGAAAAAGCATTTTATATTATGACATGGCTTACGCAGGGTTCTTCTTATCTCGTGCCGCGGGCTTACGCTGTGATGCATCGTATGCACCATGTGTATAGCGATACTGAAAAAGATCCGCACTCGCCGCATTTCTTTAAAGATATCTGGCACATGATGCTTCACACGGTTGTCATCTTCAGGGGATTCCATACCGGTAAAAATTTGCCGGATCCGCAATTCACAAAAGAATACATTCCTATGTGGGACAAACTTGATAAGTTAGGGCATCACACAGTTACAAGACTTTTATTTGGTGCATTATATACAACCTTCTATATAATTTTTGCACCCAATATGTGGTGGTTCCTTTTGCTCCCTATACATTTTATTATGGGCCCAATCCAGGGTGCCATCGTTAATTGGTTCGGGCATAAAATGGGTTATTCTAATTTCAATAATGGTGACCACTCGAAGAATACTACACCATGGGGTATCATTATGATGGGAGAGTTATTTCAGAACAATCATCACTTCAAAAAGTTTGATCCAAACTTTGCAAAAAAATGGTATGAGTTTGATACTACCTTTCTTATCATGAAAGTTATGAACCGTTTAAAAATTATCCGTCTTATATCTTTGACCGTTGCTGAGCCTGCCGCAATAGTAAATAAAAACGAAGCGATAAAAAGAACAAAAATGATCGTGTAAGCCATCTTTTCAAATAAGGGTTTTGGCAGATGCGGAATAAAATATTCTTGCGCTGATAGTTATGTTTCCTACGCTCTTAGTTAGGCCGGGTAATGGTTAAATGCTCGACCGCAACAATAACTACATCTTATTATTGTGATAATATCAGTTCATTCCTGTTTATCAATAGATTTGCGCTGAATTTATAATTATCAAAAACAAATGACGCTGAATACTTGCTTGAAACCTGCTTATGGTTTTTGCTTTTTTTTTTATTTTTTTCATACTAATACAGCCCATAGCCAGGTATATGGCTGCAATGATCCACTCGCAAATAATTACACTTCTTCCGCCACGGCCAATAATGGTAAATGCACGTATAATGCTACCAGTTATACGCCGGTAATAAAGGTTGATCCCATCAATAACATTTTAATTGAAAACAGCGGATTGCAAATGGCCGGAAATTATTTATGGACTTATAGGATTGATACGCTTACTAACGCAATATTGCAAACAGTTAATCTCTCAGGCGCGACCAATGTTGATTGGGAAGATATTGCTTTTGATGGGAAGTATTTTTATGTGGGAGACTTTGGAAATAATGCGCATGGCTCCAGGACAGATTTGAAAATTTATAAATTCCCTTTCAGCGCTATACCTGATTTTGTAAGTAACCCGAATGCCATTATCCCTTCAACACAAATTGACAGGATAACTTTTAGCTACAGCGATCAACCACAGCCGTTGGTTGACACACCATCTGACAGTACAAGATATGATTGTGAGGCCATGCTGATAGACGGCGGTAAAATTCATCTCTTTACCAAGGATTGGATTGACACTACAACAACGCATTATATAATCAACACAACATTGCCGGGCAATTACATACTTGATCCGGTAGAAGCCCTACCTACCGGCTTTTTAGTTACTGCCGCAGATAAGACTCCGCGGCACGGTACTATTGCATTGCTGGGATATCAAAATTCAGGTTTCGGCAACCATTTCATGGAGCTGCTTTCCAGTTATCATGATGGATATTATTTTAATGGAAATAAGAGAATAATTAATTTGCCAGATGCAAGTGTAATGGGGCAAAGTGAAGGAATTACTTTTAGAGATAGTACTTATGGTTATATCAGTAATGAGAAATTTGTACGTTCAATTGGCTCCTTTGTATTGACCGTTAATCAAAAACTAAGGTCGTTTAATATTAAGGCTTTTATTTCGCCGGAAGCCTCAACCGTGTATACATTTATCGGCAATGGAAACTGGGAAGATCCCGTTAACTGGAGCAACAATAAAATACCGCCTTCTACGATTACTGCAGGGAGTAAAATAATAATAGATCCACCACTTGGTGAGGACTGCATATTAAATGTTCCGTACACCCTTTCTTCAGATTCAATATTTATCGTGAATGCAGGAAAGAAATTTTTGATACAGGGAAATTTGTTAATACAATAGATAATGGTTGGGCTTGTGGCTGTGGTGGCAATGCAAAAGTTGAGAATATGCAGGTCAGCAAGCATAGCACCAAGCCCTCATCCATTCGTGTTTCTTGTTTTTCAAATAAAATATAATCTCTAATTCATCTTTTAATTCGTCTGATAAAACTGAATTCCAAAACCTAAGCATTACTGGCTAAATAAAGTCCAGCAAAGATCAACGGCAACGTAATTATTGCTAAAAAAATAAGATAGTCAGTCCTGTTTGGCTCTCTGGCGATGATTGCTTTAATTATAAAAGTGATTGAATAAATTAAGCCTAAAAAAGCAGATATAAAAATAATTGCCAGCGGAGAAAAATCACAAACAGGCGTTGCAGTTTTAGTAGATGTCAAAAAATAAAATGGAATGAAAGCCCACCAGATAAAATATATTACCATGAACGTTGATGATATTTTATGTCTTTTTAAAATGTTCAAATTTTCTCTTTCTTATTAATTCCTTTCACATTCAATAAGTAACCCGCTATTCTTAAGTTTTTCCGGGAAGGTCTTTTATAATATTATTTAAGTTAATATTGATTTTGTATTGTATTCCAAATTATTTTTTAAAAGAGATGCTATGAAACAAATAATGTTTTGCCTTTTATCAATCGCTTCTTTCACAGCCCTGGCACAGAAAACCGATAAAAAATTACAAGCCAAAATAAGCGATGCTTTAAGTGGCTTTCATGGTAACATGGGCGTATATGTATATGATCTTACCAAAAATAAAATAACAGCTATAAACGCAGACACTATTTATCCAACAGCGAGCATTGTAAAAATTCCAATTCTTATTGGCGTAATGCATAAAATATACAATGGCGAATTACAATATCACCAGGTAATGACTTACACTGATTCAGTATTTTATTCGGAAGGAGAAGATATTCTCGCTTCGTATAAAAGCGGTGAGAAAATTTCAATTGCGAAGCTCCTGATGCTTATGATAACTACGAGCGATAATACCGCAAGCCTATGGCTTCAAGGGCTGAGCGGATCTGGCACCGTAATCAATTCTTACCTGGATAGCCTTGGCTTACAATATACGAGAGTAAACAGCAGAACAGCCGGTAGAAAAGGAAATTGGGAGCAATATGGCTGGGGACAAACGACACCACGTGAGATGGCTTCTCTTATGAAAATGATTGTAGATAAAAAGATAATCAATACGCAAACAAGTGAAAAAATGTTGCGGTTGTTGGGAAGGCAATTCTGGGATGAGGAAGGACTTTCACAAATTCCTCCCGGTGTATTTGTAGCAGATAAAACCGGCGCTGTTGATGAAAGCAGGAATGAAATAATGTATGTAAATGGAAAGCATCCATACATCCTTTCCATCTTTTCTAAAAACAACCAGGATACGAGTTGGAATACTAACAATGAGGCGTGGGTGTTGACAAGAAAAATTTCCGCAATTACGTGGAAATATTTTAATCCAAAATCTGATTGGCAGGCCGGTGACCTTATGAAATAAAGTGGGCTATCTATTGTAATACATTGATCCATAATTTTTAATCACCTTTCATCTGCAAAAGGAAAAGATGGTTTCATTGAATCTAAATGCAACGCTTTATGCATTTGACTTGTCATCAAAACAAATATTATTATGAAAGTTTTTATTTATTTTATTTGCTCAATCTTTACAATTTTTATTTTAGGTGGATGCAAAAAGGACAATAGCCTAAACACAATCAATTCTGCTTTAATTGGAAACTGGGAATTACGACAAGTGCAGGGTGGCATGACTCCTACGATAAAATATCCTCTTGGAAATGGTTCAATCTATCAGTTTACTGACACCACTTACTCGACTTTTGCTAAATGAGTTCTTATTAAAAAGGGATATTACAACAAAAGCAGGGACACAACTGTAAGCAGTGAAGTTGGATTAGTAGTTGCT
>JBBPZF010000354.1:0-2143 GCA_038199105.1 Chitinophagales bacterium
TACCGCACATCATTTTATACTATATCATTTTCAGCCTTATAGATATTGCCGGCGCTGCGCTTGCCTTTGCTTATGAAAAAGAAAATTATTTTAAGCTTTTGTGGATGATTCCTCAACGCCTAATTTATCGCCAGCTTATGTATTACATTCTCATCAAATCTTTTAATAAAGCAATAAAGGGTGAACTGCAAGGTTGGGGAGCCTTAAAGCGGACGGGTAGTGTAAAAGAAGTAGCGTCAGCAAAATAAGCATCAGTACTTTGTTTGGGCAAAGGATTTTATCTCTTTCATAGGTTATGAACAATTTAATTTTTGTTTTGTAGTATTATACTTCTGCCTCTATTCACTTCATTCTATAATGTTTGCTCATGAACTTTACAAATAAGACAGCCTTTATTACCGGCGCTTCCAGGGGAATTGGAAAAGCTATTGCACTGAAGCTTGCTACAGAAGGCGCAAATATCATTGTGGCTGCAAAGTCAATTGAAGAAAATCCAAAACTTGGTGGAACAATTTTCACTGCAGCTAAAGAAATAGAAGCCGCCGGTGGAAAAGCACTGCCCGTACAATGCGATATTCGCTTTGAAGATCAAATACGGAATGCGGTAGATAAAGGCGTTGCTGCTTTTGGTGGCATTGATATTCTTATAAACAACGCGTCAGCCATATCGCTAAGTAAAACTGAGGAAACAGAAAATAAAGCCTTTGCATTAATGCATGATATAAATGTAAAAGGAACCTTTTTTGTAAGTAAAGCTTGTATCCCTCATTTAAAAAATGGGAGTAACCCTCACATATTAAATCTCTCTCCACCTATCAATCTTGATAAAAAATGGTTCACTAACCATCTCGCCTACACTATGAGCAAATATGATATGACCATGATCGCTTTGGGATTGTCTGGTGAGTTAAAGAAATATAAAATTGCTGCAAATACTTTGTGGCCAAGAACAACCATTGCCACTGCAGCCGTGAAAAATTTATTAGGTGGCGCTACTCTTATAAATATGAGTCGAACACCGGAAATAATTGCTGACGCTGCTTATTATATTTTAAACAAACCCTCAAACGAATGTACCGGCAACTGCTTTATAGATGAAGATGTATTGGCCGCCGAAGGGATTACAGATCTCGAAAAATACGCAGTTGTGCCTGGTGGTAAACTTTACACCGATCTTTTTTTGTAATATGCTTTCGGCATTATTTGGCTAAGACCATTTGCTCCAACCGCCTAAG
This sequence comes from Chitinophagales bacterium, assembly GCA_038199105.1. Lineage (GTDB taxonomy): Bacteria > Bacteroidota > Bacteroidia > Chitinophagales > Chitinophagaceae > Ginsengibacter. The sequence continues at coordinate 1,236 of JBBPZF010000354.1, forward strand.
TAAGCTTTGTACCTTGTCTTTAGTCTCAGTGAACACCGGTAATTCTTTGCCGGTAAAAACAATGAATATGACGAGGTTGTTTTGTTTTTCTTCCAGCAGTTTCTGTAAAGAATTTTTCTGAAGCCGGTAAGCTTCCCGCATCAGGCGCTTGATCCTGTTTCTATCAACAGCCCGCTTAAATATTTTACTACTAACGGCAAAGCCTGCCTGCAATTGAGATTTATTATCTTCCGGAAAGAGATAAATTACCCGGAAAGGAAAATCATTAAACGATTTGCCTTTTTTGAAAACCTCATCAATCAACTTCCGGCTTTTCAGCTTTTCAAATGGCCTGAGCGTAAATCTTTCCTGGATCATGAAATGAAAAAATGATGAGTTTGATTTAAAATTAAAAAAAATAGCCCCGTAAAAAGAGGCTATTATATAATTATGTGTTTGAAAGTTTATTTTTTACTTCCGTGCTCATCGGAAACCGAAAGCTTATGGCGCCCTTTTCTCCTACGGCTTGCTAATACTTTACGGCCATTTGCAGTTGCCATGCGCTGTCTGAATCCATGAACACTTTTGCGCCTGCGCTTGTGTGGCTGATATGTACGTTTTTTACCTGGCATTATTTTATTTTTTTCCTTTTTAAAAAATTATTCTTCAATCTTCAGCCGGGCACCATCCCTGCTAATTGTGAAAGGGCAGCAAAAGTAAGAAAAGAATTTATATTTTGAGGCACAAATTTGTGAGGAGTAAGAATCAGGCAGCAGAAAACAAACCTATATCATTGGACCAATGATTATTTAAGATTTTAAAAACATAAGCCTTGCTATGTTTGTTTGATTACGACTATTTACATACATCTTTGAATATTTATATTTGCTCTGCCTAACTCGTTTGTTAATGAAATTCCTAATCCGCAA